>CAYLLO010000022.1:0-21250 GCA_964384805.1 uncultured Staphylococcaceae bacterium
GGGTATTTTTTCTATCATAAGTCTTAGTATGTAGTTTCCTTATAAACAAAAAAAGTCCAATTATTTTGGACTTCATTATAAATCGGTTGTTTTTTTATTAATTTGTTTTTCTGGATTTATATGTTTATTATTTTTCAATACTTGGAAATAAACATGATTTCCTGCTTCAGCATCAATTTCCGTTGTTCCACTAACACCAATTTTGTCCCCTTGGTTAACTTTTGTTCCTACCACAACCGTAACTTCACTCAAACCATAATAACAAGTTTTTAGATTATCACTATGTTCTAAAACAACGTAATTACCATATAACGGATTTTCTTTTACTTCAACAACCGTACCACTTAAAGATGCCAACACATCAAATACTGAATTATCTTTACTAGCATAAGATGTCCCAACACTTGTACGATAACTTGAGCCATATCTAATAAGCGCTTGTTCTTGTTCTTCTTTAGTACCGTTACGATCATAAAATTTACGAACTACACTATATTCCATATTTCCCGCAAAAGGAAGTGCTACTTTCTCTATTGTATCAGATGTCGCAGGTTCTTGTCTATCAGGTTCATTAGGAACAATTGGGGTATTACCATCATCTGGATTTTCTTCCTCGTTACCACCTGTAATTCCTACGATTATTAAAGAAACAAATAAGAAAGCGAGGACACCCACAAAGAAGAAAAATTGAAATTTATTTTCATTAATTTTTTTTACCCATTCTTTCATTGTATCACCTCGATTTTAGTATGATACAATTTTTTCTTTTTATACATTAATTTTCTATTTTATAATAATTTGATAGATTGTTTCCATTAATTTAACAACTGAAGTAGCGAAAAGGAAACTTAGAATAAAAGACAATAATAAGTAAGTAAGTCTTATCTCAAAAACTTTACCTTGCTTAAAGATTTTTTCCATATTAGTAGACATCAATAACTTTAAAAATAGAATTGTACTAATTAAAAAGAAAGCAAAATATAAAATATTAAATATTTGTTCCATATTTTAACCAAATAATCTTAAAACGTCATTAAAAGCTACAAAAACAAATAATATCATTAATAAGATAAAACCTATTGAATGAACAATATTTTCCACTTTAGAATTTGGTTTTTTATTAGTTACAGCCTCATATGCAATAAAGGCTAAACGTCCACCATCTAGGGCAGGAAGTGGTAATAAGTTTAATAATCCAATATTAACACTTAACATTCCAATCCAATTGAGTAATGAAATAAATATTTGTCCAAAAGCAATATTACCATTGGCATCTTTGACATTAATTAGTGATACAGTTGCATCTAAAATACCAATTGGTCCACTTAAATCATCAATACCAACACTTTTATCTGTAAATAATAAACCCAAAGTTTTAAATACTAATAAAGCAGATTCCCCAGTTTCTACAAACGGCATATATAAATTTTTTAATAAATTTCTTTGATATTCCGCCGTAAACTCAATTTGAACTTTTGATGGAACTACTCCATTATCAGCTAACGCCTTTAGACTAAACCCTTGAACTTCTTCAAGATTTTCAATAAGTTTTCCATTTCTCTTAACTACTACTTTATAACTAAAACTTTCTTGTGAAGCGTCACTATAAAAATACGCTAGAGCATCGCTACGATCTTTAAATTCATAACCATTAACACTGAATAAAATATCCCCCTGTTCGATTTCTGAAATATTCGAATAATCAATCACTAAAGAATTATTATCGTTAATTGATCGTTCAAAGCATATACCTATTGTATTAATATAAGAATTAGGATAAGCAATAGTTGATATTATTTTACCATCACGCTTGTACAAAACATTTACTTGTCCTTTGAAGTCTGGGTTTTCACCATTAGCGCATTTAAGTAAAGCAATTGAAATATCTTCCCATTTTGTAAAATACATATCATCTGTAATTTTACTTAAATCTTCTGTTCCGATATATAATATTTCATCGCCATCTCGAAGACCTGCATCATATGCTGGGGTATCAACTACAATCCCATCAACAAATGTCGCATTTGGATCAGCATATCCTCGACAAAGACCTAAAATAAAGAAAACTAATATTGCTAAAACAAAATTCATTGCTGGTCCTGCAAAAACCGCTAAGAAACGTTTCCAAATACTTTTATTGACAAAATTTCTTTCATATGGTGCAATTTGATAAGTTTGTTTTTTAGGGAAAGCTACCTTGGCATCACGTGCTACAATAAAATGATATTCTGTATCTGTTTCATCTTTGACACAAATATATAACTCATCAGGATTCAAGTTTTCAGTTCCTATTAAATCATTTTTAATAATACTATAAGTTTTTTCAGTAGTATTAAATTTTTTTTCATCAACTATAATTGTTGAAACTTGATTATTATCAAATATTAATTGACATTTATGGTAATCTTTTAAAATATCAGATTCAACTTCTTCTCCAGCCATACTAACAAAACCACCAATAGGAATTGCTCTAATTGAGTAAACTGTTTCTCCTTTTCTAAATTGATAAATTATCGGTCCCATTCCAATTGAAAATTCATAGCACATAATCCCTGCTCTTTTGGCCATAATAAAGTGACCACCTTCATGAAGAAGCACAATTAGTCCTAAAATTAATATGAATACAATTATTCCTATAAAATAAGTCCAAAACATTTTTTTCTCCTTTTTAAATTATTTTTCTTTTTACTAATTCATCTACTTTTAATATATTTTCTAAATTATATGTTAGATGACCATATAATTCATCAGTTTTATTTATCTCTTCCTCAATTCGTATCACTATTTGTTCAAAAGTGATTTTTCCTTTTATAAATAATTCAACTAACTTTTCATTACTAGCATTAAAAACTACAGGATAAAATTTACCTTTTTCTAGCACTTTTTTTACTACTTCCATTATTCTAAAACGCTTATTATCCATTGGCATAAAATGTAATGAACCTATTTTACTTAGATCTAAAGGTTCAGTTACCAAATTATTAACATGATTAGGATAGTTTAGGGCATATTGAATTGGTAACCGCATATCACTAACTCCCATTTGAGCCAAAATAGAGTAATCATTAAACTCTACCATAGAGTGTACAATACTTTCAGGGTGAATAATTGTTGTAATTTGTTCTAAACGTAAATTAAATAAATGATATGCTTCTATCATCTCAAATGCTTTATTAACCATTGTTGCTGAATCAATTGTAATTTTAGCTCCCATTTTCCAAGTAGGATGATTCAAGGCTTCTTCAACAGTTACCTCTTTTAATTCTTCTAATGTTTTGTTAAATAAAGCTCCACCACTTGCGGTAATAATAACTTTATTTACTTGCTTTTTATTTTGAACATTTAGAATTTGAAAAATAGCTGAATGTTCACTATCAATAGGAACAATCTTTACATTGTTTTGATTTGCTAAATCCATCACCAATGTTCCAGCCATTACCAATGTTTCTTTATTAGCTAATAAAACGTTTCTTTTAGCTTCTATTGCTTTAATAGTTGGTAATAATCCTATAGCTCCAACTAATGCATTTATGACACACGGATTATCGCATAAGTATGTCGCTACAGAATTAATATCAGTTGTAAATTTTGTATCTATAAATTCTTTTTTTAAACAATTAATATGTTCTGCAATCGGACTAGCTACTAACTCAGGCGAAAATTCTTTTATTATTTTTTTGGCTTCTTCTATATTATTACAAAAAGAGAAAGCTTTTAAACAATATTTATCATTATTAGCCTTAATAAGCTCTAAAGTACTTTTACCAATAGACCCCGTTGCTCCAAGTAAACAAATATTTTTCATCAAATTACCCCAATTAAATAACAGATAAGATACATAACCATTGAAGCAATTAAGGTGCTATCAAAACGATCCAATATACCTCCATGTCCTGGGAAAATTTTTCCAAAATCTTTAATCTCATAAGCACGTTTAATTCTTGAGGCAACTAAATCTCCGATTTGTCCAATAATTGCTAGGACTAAAGTAATAAGTATAACACTTAAAACTTCAAATAACAAACTTAAAGTTGATATCGTCTCTAAAATTGTTATATTAAAAACTTTTGAAATAATGAAATATAAGGCACATCCGCATCCCATTCCAAATATAGTACCTAAAATTGCTCCTTCAATAGTTTTTTTAGGACTAATTGTAGGACATAATTTATGTTTTCCAAAAAAATATCCAAACATATAACCACCTACATCGGTAAGCATTACCGTTACAAGGACTAAAACTACAATCCATAAATTAAGATTTCGCAAATACAAAACCAATAAAGGTAGACATCCACCATAAATATAACTAAAAATAAGTTTCATTGAAATACTTGGTGTAATATGTCTATTAATGACCATCGCAATTAAAAATAATAAGATCCCCATCACAATAGCTGGGATAATCAAACTAGAATCAAAATAACCAAAAAAAATAGTTATTGCACTCCATATAGGCATCGTATATTTTAATGATTTAAAGATCATTTCTTTTTTTGCAAACATCGCAAGTAATTCATGATTAGCCATATAAGCAATAAAAGCTACAAGCAAAGCAAAGTACCAATTACCTAAAATGAGCAACGGAACAAGTACTGCTATTAGGATTAATCCTGTTAATGTACGTTTAAGCATCTCTTTCACCTATCTTTCCAAATCTTCTAGAACGTTTTTGATACTCTTCAAGAGCATCATATAAAGCTTTACGATTAAAATCAGGCCAATAAATTTTAGGAAAATACATTTCTGCATAAGATATTTGCCATAATAAAAAATTACTGATCCTCATTTCTCCACTAGTTCTAATCAATAAATCAACTGGTGGTAAGTTTTTAGTATATAAATATTGTTCAAATAATTGTTCATTGATATCTTCAATTGCTATATCATTATTTTTAATTAATTTACAAATATTTTTAGTAGCATTAATAATTTCCTTTTGACTTCCGTAATTGAAAGCTATACAAAGCGTAAAATCCTCATTATTGTTACCTAAAGAATTAAGTTCTTTAATTTTATGAGTTAAATCTGGTCGAATCATTGGTTCTTCTCCAATAATTTTAACATTATATCCTAAATTTTTGACATTTTTTATCATTTTATCATAAATTTTTATTGCTTCATTAATAATAAAATCAACTTCTTCAGTAGGTCGATCCCAATTTTCGGTACTAAACGTAAAAATTGTCAAAGTTTGAATACCCAAACGTTTTACTTCGGGAATAATTGCCTCAATTCTTTTAATACCTTGAGCATGTCCCATTATTCTAGGTAATCCCCTTTTTTTAGCCCAACGTCCATTGCCATCTAAAATAATTCCAATATGTTTAGGAAGTGATTTTTGAATAATATTATTATAACGCTTTTCTAATTTTTTCTCTCTACTGAGATCAAACATTTTTATCACCTTATACCATTATACTATAAAATTCTTTTTTTTCCAAAAAAAGTGATTATATCTTTATAAATATTTATTTTTAATAATTTCTCAACTTTAATATATGCTTGAATATTTAAAAATATAATTAAAAAACGCTGTGCTACCACAACGTTTTTACTTATTAAAATGACATAATAGCTTGTTCTTTTTCTTTTGCTAAATTATCAATATTAGTAATATACTTATCAGTTAATTTTTGAACTTCATCACTATATCTTTTTAATTCATCTTCAGAAATCAAACTATCTTTTTCTAATTTTTTAAGTGGTTCTAAAATATCTCTTCTAATATTACGAATTGCTACTTTATTATTTTCCGCAATTTTTTTAACATCTTTGGTTAAATTTCTTCTAACTTCTTCAGTTAGTGGCGGAACTGGAATTCTAATTACATCTCCATCGTTAATTGGGTTAAACCCTAAATCAGCAGTTAAAATAGCTTTTTCAAGATTTTTTAAAACACTTTTGTCATAAGGTTTAATCATAATTGTTTGGGCATCAGGAACAGAAATAGTTCCTACTTGAATAAGTGGTGTCATCATTCCCCAATATTCTACTTGAACATTATTTAAAATACTAGGATTGGCTTTACCTGTGCGAATCATTGAAAATTCTTTTTGAAGTGATTCGATAGTTTTAAGCATCTTTTCTTCGCCTTGTTTAATAATTTGTTTTGGCATTAATTATTTCCTCCTATTTAGTAATTAAGGTTCCAATTTCGGGATGGTTGATTGCTTTGGCAATATTGCCACTAACATTCATATCAAACACTATAATATTAATATTATTTTCACTACATAAGGTTGCCGCAGTAGAATCCATAACTTTTAAATGTTTATTAGTTATTTCATCAAAAGTCATTGTATGATATTTTTTAGCTTGTGAATTAGTTCTAGGGTCATCATCGTATACTCCATCGGTTCCATTTTTAGCCATTAAAATAATATCAGCATCAATTTCAGCTGCTCTTAGAGCTGAAGTAGTATCCGTTGAAAAAAATGGATGTCCTGTCCCACCTGCAAATATTACAATTTCTCCTCGGCTCAAACTCTCTATTGCATTACGACGAACATATGGTTCTACAACACTTGTAACATGAAGTGCAGACATTATTCTTGTCGTAATTCCTAAAGATTCAAGAGCATTTCCTAAAGCAAGAGAATTTAAAATTGTTCCAAGCATTCCCATATAATCAGCATTAGCTCTTTCCATACCATTTTCTTTGGCATCTCGTCCTCGCCATATATTTCCAGCACCCACAACGATTCCAATTTCAACTTGTTGATCGTATAAATCTTTAACTTCTTTAGCAATTTTTTTGACATTTTCAGCAGAAATACCTACTCCATTTAAAGATAAGGACTCCCCACTAAGTTTAAGAATTACACGCTTCATAATTTACTCCTTACTGTGAATAATTATTGTAATTTTTGTTGTGCTGCAGCAGCTTGAGCAGCTACCTCAGCAGCAAAGTCATCATTTCTTTTTTCCATACCTTCACCAACTTCATAGCGAACAAATGATATCATAGCGCTATGTTTGTTAGCTAAGTGTTGTTCTACAGTCACACTTGAATCTTTAACGAACGCTTGATCTAATAAACATACTTCTTTTAATTGTTTATTTACTTTACCTTCAATAATTTTAACAAGTGCAGCTTCTGGTTTTCCAACTAATTTTTCATCATTTTTAGCAAGTTCCATTTGAACATGAGTTTCTTTTTCAATGTATTCAGCAGGTACATCTTTTTTAGAAATATATAAAGGAGCAAGTGCAGTAATATGCATACTCAAATCCTTTGCAAGCTCAGCGTCATTTCCTTCAACCACACAAACAGTAACTTTCTTACCACCCATATGTTTATAAGAACCAAAAGTTTGAGAATCAGTTTTAGTTACTAATTCTACACGACGTAAACTAATTTTTTCTCCGATTGTTGCAGTTGCATCAACAATTAATTTTTCTCCTCCATTTGCTAAAACTTCTGCAGCACTTTTACAATTATATTTAACACAAATTGCTCCAATTTCTGCAATTAAAGCTATAAACTTTTCATTTTTAGCAACAAAGTCAGTTTCAGAGTTTAATTCAAATAAATAAGCATTATTTCCATCAATAACAATTTCACATAAACCTTCTGCAGCGATACGACTTGTTTTCTTTGCAGCTTTGGCAATACCCTTTTCACGCAACCAATCAACGGCAGCATCTAAATTTCCATTTGTTTCTTGTAAAGCTTTTTTGCAGTCCATCATCCCTGCGCCTGTTTTTTCTCTTAATTCTTTAACTAAAGATGCAGTAATCATTTATATTTCTCCTTTGTCTTAACTAATTATTCAGCAGGTGTTTCTTCTGCTTTAGGTTCTTCAACTTTTCCTTCTTCAGTTGAAGCAACTTCTTCTTTTGGTGTTTTAGGAGTATGAGGTTTTTTGTTTTTAGGTGCACGTTTCTCATTTCTAGGAGTTTTAGGTGCTTTTTCTTCTTCAGTATGTTCTTCTTCTGGCAACACATATGGTTCAACTGCTCCACCATTACCTTCAATTACAGCATTAGCCATAATACCAACGATTAAGCGAACAGCTCTAACACCATCATCGTTTGCTGGAATTACGTAATCAACATCATCTGGATCACAGTTAGTATCAACTAGTCCAAATACAGGAATATTTAATCTACGGGCTTCAGCAACTGCATTATGTTCAGTCTTAGGGTCTACAACAAAAAGTGCCCCTGGTAAATCTTGCATTGTTTTGATTCCACCAAAGAAAGCTTCTAAGCGAACTTGTTCTTTTTTGATTCCAATAACTTCTTTTTTAGGTAATAAATCAAAAGTTCCATCTTCAGCCATTTCTTCATAACGATGTAATTTAGCAATTGACTTACGTAAAGTTTTGAAGTTAGTCATTGTTCCACCTAACCAACGTTTATCAACATAATATTGTTCAGCACGTGTAGCTTCTTCCTTAATTACATCTTGAATTTGTTTTCTAGTTCCAACAAATAACACTTTATTATTGTTTCGAACGATGTCAACCATTGCTGCATAAGCTTCTTCAATCTTATCAGCAGTTTTTTGAAGGTCAATAATGTATACACCATTTCTTTCTCCAAAAATATACTCTTTCATTTTAGGGTTCCAACGGCGAGTATGATGTCCGAAGTGAACTCCTGCTTCTAGTAATTGTTTCATAGTAACAACTGCCATAATTTGTTTTTCCTCCATATTTCTTTCAAATTGTTGGCCGCCAAAGTCTTCAACACAGAACTGCCACAACTATGCACAAGGCATTCTGCTATTCCTTTGTGTGTATTTTTGCCGTATATATTATATCACTAAGCCTATTTTTTTACAATTAATTTGATATTTTTTTAGGAGCATCGTTTTTGCAAGTCAAAAAGATACTTAATAAATAGTTAAACAGCTTCTTTCAAATAGGAAATAATCTTTTATTATATTTTAACATTTTTAAGCATTGTTACAAATGTTAATCCTTCATGTTCTTCTTCTTCATCTATGATTTCAAAACCAAAATCTTGATAAAATTCAACGTTTGCATCTTCTTGTAAAATAGTATCAACAAACCACTTTTTTACTTTTTTATCTGTTCGGATAAACATATCCAGTGCTTGTTTACCATAACCCATTTTTTGATATTGAGGTAAAACATAGAATTGAGCAATTTTTTTAATCGTTGGCACATCTAACTCAAACGCAAAAATACCTCCCACAATTTGATTATCTACAATTATTTTTTCATAGCGTCCAAAACGATATTTAATATTAAATTCCATACGATGTAAATCCATATCATAAGGATTGCTATCAAAATTACCATATTTCAAAGCATACTTTCCAAATGCTTGTTTTTGAATATCAAGCATTAAAACCGCATCTTGTAATTCTACTTTTTCTAATCTCATAATTTTCTTTCCTTTGTTGTACTGCCTATTCCACCAATACGATTTTTCATTTTAGCTCTATCTTCATCATCAATCGTATAATACTTTTGAAAAACACCTTGAGCAATCGCCTCTCCTCTTTGGCATACAAATGTATCGTGTCCATTATTAATGATTCCTATAACAAAATGTCCTTCGTTATCAGGATTATTATAAAAATCAGCATCGATAATCCCAACTTGATTTTTCAACATAATATCTTTTTTTATTCCTAAACTGCTACGAATATAAATAGCTAAAAATTCATCATCTTGCATATAAACTTTTAACCCTGTAGGAACCTTTTTGCTTTCCCCTGGGCGGAGTTCAAAAGATATGGCACTACAAATATCATAACCTGCACTTTTCTTAGTTTTTCGTTCCGGCATTATAATCTTATCATAATCATCTTCTATATCAATGTTTTCAGTAATTACAGCTTTTTTCCAAGTTTCAAAACTGATTTTTTCAAATCCTCTTTTTTTAACTTTCATACTATTCTTCCTTTCTTTGTCTAGGATGACTTTCCATATATGCTTGTTTTATTTTTTCTTTTGAAACGTGAGTGTAAATCTGTGTTGTAGATAAATTAACATGTCCTAACATTTCTTGTACACTACGAAGATCTGCTCCCCCATCAAGCAGACTTGTAGCAAAAGTATGGCGAAGCATATGAGGACTAACTTTAAAAGTATCTGATGTTTTCATCACAATATCGTTTAAAACCACTCTTACCCCCCTTGCTGTTAATGGCCCTCCATGAAAATTTAAAAACAATGCAGTAGGCTTATTTTCTTCATTACGCATTAACAACTCTGGTCTACCTAGTGCTAAGTAATTTTTTAAAGCCTCTTTAGCCTTAGATGATATCGGAATAATTCGTTCTTTGTGTCCTTTCCCAAATACTTTTAAGGTTTCATTACTAAAATCTATACTTTTTTCTGTCAAACTACAAAGTTCACTCACCCGTATTCCTGATCCATATAACAATTCCATTATTGCAAGATCACGTCTCCCTAATGCTGTATTAGTATCTATCGCACCATACATAGCCTCTATTTCATTAGCATACAAAAAATGGGGTAAGTTTTTTTGATTTTTTAAAGTCTCTACTTCACCAAATAAATTGTCTTTTACAATCTCTTTGCGTTGTAAATAGCGATAAAATGAACGTAGACTTGAAATATGACGATTAATAGTTCTCGTTGAATAACCTTTCCCAGTCATATATGCAACATAATAACGAGAAATATTTTTAGTCTTAATACTTATTAAATCCCCCATTTCTTCAGATTTTAAATAATCTTCAAAATCTTTAATATCATGTAAATAATTAGCAATTGTATAATCCGAATATCCTCTTTCAACTTGTAAATAGGTTTCATACAACTCCATACTTTCAATTACTTTGGGATTATCTTTAGGAACCTTTTTACGTTTACTTCCTTTATACATTTTTACACATCCTTATTTTATATTTTATAACGATATTCTTGTCTTTTAACAAAATAACATACTTCATTAAACCCACATTCTTTAGCAATGCCTACATACTTATCAAAATATTTCAAATAAGTATCTACACTATGTGAATCACTAGAAATTGTAATTCGTTCCCCTCCTAAGCTTTTATATAGCTTTAAAAAATATTTGATATGTTCTAAATCATTAATTTTTTCTTGAACTTTAATATTTATCTCTAATGCTTTCTTTTTAGAAATTAATAGTCCAAAAATTTTTTTTAAATAATCTTCAAATTTCATAATCCGTAAACTATTATCTACTAAATAAGCCGTCTTAAATCCATAATCAAAATGACTTAAAACATTAAAATCATCCCAGTTTTCTAAACCATCAATCATATTTTTAAAATAAATATCTAAAGTTTCTAAAACTCCATGGGCTTGAAAATGCTCAACAAAATAATAATCTATTTCAGTATTATCATGAATACTCATGTTAACTAAATCGAATTCTCTACTTGACATAAAATTTCTCATTCGATGTAGTTGATCTTTTCTATATCCTAATTCTACCCCTTTTAAAGGAATAACATTAGGATATTCTTTTTTCAATCTTTCTAAATCCTTATCTTGATTAACATAGTCAACCGTCCAATCAATATGATTAAAACACGACATAAATTCAATGTGATCAGTAGAAACAAAATATTTACATCCTAAATCACTTGCTTTTTTGTAATAATCATCGATTGAAGCCTCTGAATCTCTGGAATATGATGTATGAATATGTTGATCATGAATCACATTAATCACCTCTAATCTAATTTATAATCTTTATCTATTAGTTTTTTCATAGTCTCGATTGCTCGTAATCCCATCTTACTTTTACGTTCTTTTTTATGAACACCTTTTTCTAGTTCTTCAAAAATTCCAAAATTAACATTCATTGGATCAAAACTGCCACTATTTTTATTTGTTACATATAAAGCTAAAGCTCCAGTTGCCGTTTTAGGACTTAAATCCATTAGCGTTTTACCTTCTAAAAATCTAACCATATTAATTCCAGCTACAAGCCCACTAGATGCCGATTCTACGTATCCTTCGACACCAGTCATTTGTCCTGCAAAAAACACATTAGGTCGACTTACTAATTGATAACCTGGTTTTAACAAATCAGGAGAATTAATATAAGTATTAAGATGCATAACCCCATAGCGAACAACTGTAGCATCTTCTAATCCTGGGATTAGTTTTAATAATTCTTTTTGAGCCCCCCATTTTAAATGTGTTTGAAACCCCACTATATTATATAACGATTTTGCACAATTATCTTGACGAAGTTGAACAACCGCATATGGGTACCTTCCTGTTCTAGGATCAGTTAATCCCACTGGTTTCATTGGGCCAAATAAAAGAGTTTGTCGACCACGGCGGGCCATTTCTTCAACTGGCATACATCCCTCAAAAACTTTTAATTCAAAATCATGAGGTTTAACACATTCAGCATTAATTAAATAATCATAAAATAAATCAAACTCCTCTTTTGTCATTGGACAATTAATATATGAAGCTTCACCTTTATCATAACGCGAAGCAATAAAAACTTTATCATAATTAATTGTATTAGCCTCAACAATTGGTGCTACCGCATCAAAGAAATGAAGATATTCAGTACCTAAAAGTTTTTCAAGTTCTTTTTGAAAAATATCACTTGTTAAAGGCCCGCTAGCAATAATAACTGGACCATCAGGAACAATAGTTACTTCTTCATTAATTATTTCAACATTAGACATGTTTTTTAACTTATTTGTTACATACTCCGAAAACAATTCACGATCAACAGCTAACGCCCCACCAGCTTCAACTTTAGTTGCATCAGCAGCTTCCATAATTAAAGAACCCATCATTCGCATTTCTTCCTTTAAAACTCCAACTGCATTTTCAAGCGATGCTCCTCGTAAAGAATTAGAACAAATTAGTTCAGCAAATCCTGCTGTTTTATGAGCACTAGTCATTTTCACAGGACGCATTTCGTATAATTTAACTTGATAGCCTCTTTTGGCTAATTGATAACACGCTTCGCTCCCTGCAAGTCCTGCCCCTATTACTGTTACTACTTGTTTCATATTTTTTCTCTTTTCTATTTTAATTTATTTACTTATATTATATCAAAAACAACCTCTTTTGTCTAACAAAAAAAGATATCTAAAAAGATATCTTTAATTATCATTTTTATTTTTAACGTTAATTATATTTTTATCCTTAAAGTCCTATAAATATTGCTAACATTAAAAAGCCAATAGATATAATCATTAATAGAAGTTGAAATAATATCGTTTTCTTAAACCATTCAGCAAAACTTACATTAGCAAGACCTAATCCAACTAATAGTGTACCACATGTTGGATACAAAACATTAGTATATCCATCAGCAAATAAATACGTTAAAATAATAACAGTTTTACTAATTCCATCTATTGGAGCAAGGGTTAGCATCGGAATAATTAAAACCGCTTTGGCAGAAGCACTAGGAATAAAAAATTCAATGATAAGAACAAATATGTATAAGATTATTACTGCCCAATATGGAGACATATTAGTTACTAAATTATAAAAATAATAAAAAATTGTATGTAAAATATTCCCTTCTTCTGCAATATATGTAATCCCAAAGGCAATCATAATTATTAATATTGATGGAAGAACATCTTTTACTCCTTCTAAGAAACTCTTACCTAGTTCTTTATATGATCCCAGTAATTTTCTTCCAATAATAACTGTGCCGACAATAAAAGCAAGTGCCATAAATACCATTGCTAGTGATCTAAGTGATGGAATAGATGTTGTTATAATAACTGATAAAAGAGCAATTGAGAATAAGACAATTATCATTTTGGCTTTTTTAACATCAACTCTATGTTCTTCATCAGAAACCAAAATAAATTTTTGTTCATCAAATTTTTCTAAAGTTCTTCTTTCATCTTTTTTAGCAAGATAAACTAAAAACAACGCAGTAACAACATACATTACCAAAAAGATAACACATCTATACCAAAGCCCATCAACAACACTAACTCCAGCAGCAAGTGATGCTGTTCCAATCGTCAGCGGATTAGTGATTGCCGTCGTAAAACCTACTCCTGATGCTATTAAAATAAAGGAAATCGCTGTAAAACTAGACCAGTTAAGAACCACACATAGCATTGCAAAAACAGGATACAGAATAAGTAATTGCTCTTGCAAGCCAAATACAGCAGATAAAATCATAATAACCGCTGTTATAGCCCATATAGCCTTAAAACGTTTAGTTTTCAATTTTTCCATTATTACTCTTACTAAAGAAATAAGTCCTCCGCTTTTTTCTAATACTTTAAAAGTCCCCCCAAGTACTAATAATAAAACAATAATCATTATCATATTGGCATTATTAGTACCCCAAAATAACGCTTCAATTGGAGAAACTAACCAACGATAAAAAGGAATACGAGAGGTATTTTCGTCAATTGTTAATTCTCTATAAGAATCAATTACAATTTTTTTATTTAATGTATCATCAGTTGTATATTGATAAAATTGTTGATCTATTTTTGAAACATCAGTTGTATATATAATATATTTCCCCGCTGGTATTGTATACGTTAAAATTCCTACTACTATTAATACAACCAATAATATAGAAATAACTGTAATAAAACTTTTAAGTCCAATTTTTACTTTTACATTTAGTTTATCTGATTTATTCATATGTATCTCCCTTATTATAATCATAAACGTCGGCACAAGCAGATTTCCATTTTTTATCATAAAGATTATGAATTTCTTCTGATGCTAAAGTCCATTTTATTAAACATCGTTCAAAATCATCTGGTACTATCATATAATAATTATTATTTGAATAAAACTCTAAATATCCCTTTGTAGAAAGAGTGAGAGAATAAATTGTTTGAGGTTTAAAGCTAAAATCCCCATTTTGACCACTAAAAAATAACCCTTCATTAGTAAGCTTAATCTCCCCAACTGCTAAGACTTCTCTACTTTTTGATTCTTTTCGTAATTTATCCAATTTTAAAGTACAAATAGACCCCTTTAAAGATAATTCAAAATTATCATCTATAATTTCTTCAGCAATACATCTACGTTGCCATTTATACCATTCATCAATATCTTTGGGAACCTTATTTCCTTTGACTTTCACTAAATCATAGTATTCATTTACTCTTATCTTTAATCCACAATGTTTACAAATAATTGTGTCGTATTCAACATATATACCATCTTCTTTTTTACAATCGGGACACTTGTATAGTATTTTATCAATTCCAAAAGCATTTGCTTTTTTACCTTTATATTTATTACGTGCAACTCTATTATACTCAAAATCATTATATCTAATTTTTTCTAATAATAACTTATAAATTTGTTCATCGCTTAGTTCTTCTAACATATCAGGGGTTAAAACCAAACTAAAGTTAATTGAAATATGTCCTTTTTTACGATCTTTAGAATAACGATTAGTAGCAAGATATGCCCCTTTTGATGTTGAAACAACAATATTAGCTTTACTGCGTTTAATAAATTGAATAGTCGCAGGATTGATAGGATGAGTACTTCCACTTGTTGATTGAATGCCTTCAGGAAAAATTCCAACTGTTCCATTGCGTTTTAAAACCCTCAAAATATTCTTCATACAAACAATGTCAGGCTGATATAAATATTTAGAAATAACACCTAATTTAATAAATAAATAGTATAACCCTTTTTTAATAATGTTTTGGTATCCACATACTATATTAATATCTTTACGTTTAAAACCATAAATCATATAAATAAATTCCATTCTTGAGGCATGTGAAGCAAGTAAAATAGTAGGTCCTTTTTTAATAACTTTAGGATTATAATCATAATTAAACTTAACTTTATAAAGTTTATTAAGAATACCTAGTACGCACATTGTTATAAACATTAAAAATGAATGAGGTTTTTTAATTTTCCTATTTATAAGCTTTGTTTTTAAATCTTTTTTCACGACTTTATTTTCCTTTAAACTACTCTAGCCCTATTATAACATAGAAAATATTATTTTTAACAATTATAAATAAAAAAAGTCAATATATTCCATTATTTCACTCTTATTTTAATGATTTTTAAACAATAAATGAGAAATTTTAATAATTAATTAAATAAACAATCACTATTTAAACTTGAGCCAATTCTTTCAAATAACTTTTTATTTATATTTTAAAAAACTTGCTTTTGCAAGTTTCTTTTAAATATAAATTACCGAGTCTTTTTTTAACCAATTATTAGCATTAAGTTCTAAAATTTCGGTTGCTGATAGCCCTGTTTTACGCATAATAGTAATTAGCGTATCACCTTCTTCAATTTTATATGTTCTAAGCGTTTTGGGAATACTAATAGATTGCCCTTCTTTTAAAACTAATTTGCCAAAATCATTATATTTACCTAAATCTATTGGTGTTACTTTTAACACTTCAGCAATTTTTTCAATAGTATCATTATCTTTAGTAATATATTTATCAACATATACTTCATCTTTATTATTTATTGGAATAAATAATTCTTGATTAGGATATAACGTATTACTAGTTAAGGTATTAATATCTACTATTTCAGCAATAGTCGTTCCATATTTTTTAGCAATCGAATAAAGTGAATCACCTTTTTGAACAACATATTTTTCGTAATTACTCACACAATCATTTCCTTTCAAAATATTATATGTTTCAATTACTTAAAAGGTGATTTAGTGTTCAATTTATTTTTATATTTTATCAAACCTAATACTATTTAAACTTTAATATATTATTAAATATTTAGTATATTTAATAATAATCCTTTTAAGCTAATACTTTATTCTTACGTCTACATAAAAAAATTAACAAACTATTTAGTTTGTTAATCAAATATTGATTATTTAAACAATAAATCATTTTTTAATATTTTATCGTTTAAATCTCGTTTTTTTTGATATTGTTCTAATAATTGCTCATTAATATTTATATATGTATCATCTGTCACAATATAATCTTTAGAAGCAAAACTAATAACAACGCCATCATAAAAAATTAATTCGGTTTTAGTAGTTAATGCTAAAGATTGAACATTACTTAAAGCATCAACCTCAAAATAATATTGTTGATTTAACCCAAACAAATTACAAATAGTACTTTGAATAGATGTATTCGATCTAGTAAGAGATATTGTTTGATGTTCTATATTTTCATTCACAATTATAAATGGTATATTATTTAAAAGCTCATACTCATATAATTTTTGATTGTTATGTCCATCAGTAATAATTGGATTTAAATTATTTTGAAATTTTTCTGGATAGTCATAAAACATATTATATATCGGTGAATCTATACCATGATCTCCATATAACATAATAACTGTATCTTCATACATTCCAAGTTCTTTTAAATATTCAATTGCCTCTCCTACCGCATAATCAGTATATGCTACATATTCTAAGTATCCTGTAAAAATTTTATTATAACGATTATCTTTAGATAATTCATAATTTATAGGCAATAAATTATCTTTATTCTTAAACCATTTTTCATCAGTTCCATTAAGCGGAACCATAAATGGTGTATGATTACTTACTGTAATGGCATAAGCAAAAGTTTTGTTTTCCGATTCATTCATTTTATCAATCGTTTGTTTCAACAAATCTTCATCACCAATCCAGCGATGAACTTTATTTTCTTCTGTAACAATTAGCTTTTCTGAACCAAAATGTTCATCGAAACCAAACATATTAGTATGTACATAATTTCTATTATAAAACTTTCCTGCATTAGCATGGGTAGAAAAAGTTGAATATCCCAATTCTCGAAATAAATTTGGTAATGTTTGGTAGTTATTATCATCATATTTATAAATGGCATAAGAACCACCAGTAGGATATAAACCAGTCATTGCTGTAAACTCTGCATCTGAAGTATTTCCAATTCCCGTTGAAGTATAAAAATTATTAAAATAAATATTTTCTTTAACTAATCTATTGATATTAGGTGTTACTTCAACATATTCTCCGTCTATTAAAACTTCTAAACCAATTAAAAAATTATTAAAAGACTCTAGTTGGATAAGTAATAAATTTTTATCTTTAAAAATGCCTGTATATTCATTAGTTCCATCTGGATCTACAGTTAATAATTTTACTTGTTCTAATGATTCAGCAAGGCTTTGTTCATCTAGTTTTTTATCTTTAAAAATAAGTCCACCAAATTCATCTACGATATGCCCCAACAAACCCTTATTTTGAACATTATATAGTGGAGTAGTATTGTATTCATACCACGTATTGTTGTTCTTAATATTAAACGATACATTAACTGCTATTAAACAAATTAGACCACTAATCAAAACTCCTAATCCCCATTTAATTTGTTTGGGTCGATTACAATCATAATTTACATCAATTTTTGATAATTTCCTATTATAAAAAATATACGTTACACCAAATACTAAAATCGGTGTTAAAAATAATGGTACCGAAAACTTAATGGTATTTGGCAAAGTATCAAATAAAAAAAATGCTGAATCTCCACTATTAGTTAAATTAAAATTAGCCAAATTATCAAAACAAAACATCATCCCATAGTAATTACAAGTAATGCTTAAAATAAATAAGATAATGCTTAAAACAACAGAACAAATTAATAAATAACGATAAAATGTTTTTTTCTTCTTAATGGTTAAAAAACCTATTCCTAACATTATTGCTAAGCAACTTAAATTACCAACAAAACTACTAATTACCATATAAATTGTTATTTTATATGGAATAATATTTTCAATAACATTAGGAAATGTTAACAAAAAGATGTTACATAAATTTAATATAATAAATGTTATTACATATACAATTTTAAAAATTTTGCTAGTTTTTTCTGTCATTTATAACACCACCTACAAATAATATGTATCTAATCAATATTAATTATAGCACAATTTTTTGATGTTTGAAGAAAAAAGCATATTTTTTATAAAAAAAATAGTTTGATAATAAACTAATATCTATCAAGTAGACAACAAATAGTAACAAAATTATTTCCTACCTACTTTAAAGACTTCATACATTATACAAACTATCTTTGTTTTATTTATTATTTACCATAATTTTTAACTTCATCACTAACCATTTTTACAAATTCATCTAAAGTCATAGTTACGGAATTGCTAGCTCCATGGTGACGATATGTTATTTCATTATTAACTACTTCTTTATCACCTAATACTAAAGTATAAGGTATTTTTTTAGTTTGTGATTCACGAATTTTATAATTCATTTTTTCACTACGAGTATCAATTTCAGCTTTAATTCCTACTTCTTTTAAAGTTTTTTGTACTTTTTCTGCATATTCCAAATGTAAATCATTATTTACTGGAACAATCATCATTTGACGAGGAGCAAGCCATAATGGGAATACTCCCGCATAGTGTTCAATTAAGATACCGATAAATCTTTCAAAAGATCCAAATAAAGCACGATGTAACATAATTGGACGAACCTTTTCTCCAGTTTCTGCAACATATGTTAAATCAAAACGTTCTGGCAAATTCATATCTAATTGAATAGTACCACATTGCCAAATACGATTCATTGAATCGCGAAGTTTAAAGTCTAGTTTTGGACCATAGAAGGCACCATCACCTGGGTTTAGTTTATAACTAATCCCTTTACTTTCTAAAGCTTTAGCAAGTGCTGTTTCTGCTTTATTCCAAGTTTCAATCTCTCCAATATACTTATCTTCTGGTCTTGTTGATAATTCAATATGATATTTTAATCCAAATACACTATATACATAATCATATAAATCAACGATACGTCCGATTTCCTCTTCAATTTGATCTTCAGTAATAAAGATATGAGCATCATCTTGTGTAAAATTACGAACACGGAATAATCCATTCAATGCACCACTTGCCTCGTGACGATGAACAAGTCCAAGTTCTCCTATTCTTAATGGAAAATCTCGATATGAGTGAATACTATTTTTATAAACTAACATTCCTCCTGGGCAATTCATTGGTTTAATAGCAAATTCTTTTTCATCAATTGTTGAAATATACATATTTTCTTTGTAGTTAAACCAGTGTCCTGAAATTTCCCACAATTCCTTATTTAACATAATTGGCGTTTGAACTAATAAATATCCATTTTCAGTATGAATTTTATACCAGAAATCTTCTAATTTACGACGTAAAATCATTCCATTTGGTAACCAAAATGGAAAACCTGGTCCAAATTCACTTAACATAAATAATTCTAATTCTTTACCTAAACGACGATGATCACGTTTTTTCCGTTCTTCTAAAACTTCTAAATGGTTTTTTAATGAAATATCATCAAAGAAACATGTACCGTATACTCTTTGTAATTGGTTACGGTTAGAATCTCCACGCCAATAAGCCCCTGATACATTTAATAATTTAAAATTCTTAAGCCATTTAGTGTTAGATACATGAGGCCCACGACAAAGATCTGTAAAAGACCCTTGATAATAAATCGTAATTGTTTCTGTATCAGATAATTCTGTAATTAATTCTGTTTTATATTCATCATTTTTAAAGATGTCTAAAGCTTCAGTTTTGGATACTTCTTTTCTTTCAATAACTAACGCTGCATCAGCCAATGCATGCATTTTCTTTTCAATCTTAACTAAATCATCTTCAGTTAATTTTATATCACCTAAATCCATATCATAATAGAAACCTTCTTCAATTGCTGGTCCTACTCCAAATTTAACATTAGGATATAACTCTTTAACTGCTGTTGCTAGCAAATGAGCACAAGAATGGTTTAAAACATCTTGTAACTCTTTAACATTACCAGTAATTAATTCAATTATTGCATCTTCATATATTGGGTGGGATAAATCATACAATTCACCATTTATTTTCGCAATAATACATTTTTTTACTAAACTAACAGAAATACTGTTGGCGATTTCTAATGGTGTTACACCCTTATTAAACTCCTTAATTGTTCCATCTGGAAAAGTAATTTTAATCATTATTTTTGTCTCCTTCTTATTTTAAATAAAAAAAGCCCCTCCATAAAGGACGAACTTATCGTGGTACCACCTTAATTCGTAAGTATAACTTACCTTTATCTGAACGATATCGGGTTCAACCGGCCTCTATTTCTAGTGCTGCTCCATGGGAGTAACTATTAGGTACTTTTTGTAGTTTTCACTATCCTACATCACTAATAAAAGTATATTCTAATAATCATATCCATATCAACGCATTTATTACATTAGTATTATATAACTTTTTTTATTTTTTGTAAAGTATTTAGTAATTATTATCTATAATTGTCTGATTGTTTTGTGATATATTCAAAATAGTAGTTTTATGAAATTTACAAAATA
>CAYLLO010000023.1:0-21092 GCA_964384805.1 uncultured Staphylococcaceae bacterium
ACATAATTTGTATTATGTAGTTGTATTATATAAGTCCTAACTCTTGTATTTGTTGACGATGAATTTCACCATTTTCAACTGTATATATGCGTGTTGTATTAATACTAGAATGTCCTAAAATATCTGCTAATCTCACCACATCTTTTTGTTGAGAATAGTATGTTTTCGCAAATAGATGTCTCAAATTATGAGGATATACTTTTGTCTTTTTTATTCCCGCATATTCGCATAATTTTTTCATGCTTGTCCATATATTTGACCGATCAAGTGGTTTACCTCTTTTTGTTATAAAGATGGAACCGCTTTTTATTTTTTGCTTTTTGACATATTTTTTAAGTACAATACATAGTTTATTTGGCAAAAAAATACTTCGATATTTTCCTTTGTTTAAAATATCAGCCCTACCTTTTTCGATAGTTTCTACTGTTATATATTTTAGTTCTGAAACTCTAATTCCGGTTGACGCAATGCTTAATAAAACCAATTGTAATTGTTCTTTTTTTAAAATTTTTGCTGTATTGATTAAATTTAAATAATCTTCTTTAGTTAATTCTTTATCTTCATCTATATATATTTGTTTTTGAACTTTAACAAATTTAATTTTTAAATCATACCAACCACAAAAATTGAAAAATGAATTTAATGACGATAATATCGAATTCACACTACTTAAAGCATAATTATTTAATAATTCTTGTTTATATTTAATAACATCTTTTTTCTCTAATTCTTTATTTACTAACCATTCAGAAAATTTACAAACATCTCTTAAATATTTTTCTTGAGTTTTTTTAGACTTTTCCATATTTAGTAAATATTGTTTAAACTGATTAATTTTATTTTTTGTTATTTTATTCATACTAACTTCACCTCCAATTTATATTTTACATTTAAAGTTTAAAAAAAGACACAATTCGTGTCTTCTTTTAAATGATTAGATTACAATGATCTTCTAATTGATAATAATCAAAGTATTTGTTTTCTAGAGGTATCCACTCATTTATAAATCGATCTTTTAAAGTTCTGTTTAAAACTCTTTTAAGTTGTGTTTCATCATCAACATACAGATAAGTATTATAATCAATTAGTTCTTTAAAGTATGAGTGATTTGAGTATACTCCTTCTATAATTGTTTTCTTTTTTAAAGTTATTTCTTTATTATAATAAGCTTGTTTTTGGCAATCAAAACATTTTAGTAATACTTTAACTTGGTTTTTGGAATATGCATCTTTTATTTTAGTTAAATTTTCTTTAACTAATTCATAGTCTATATTCCCACCTATTTCGTTTAATCTCTTAGGGGTCTTTTTCTCATTTGATAAGAAAAAATCATCAATATTAATTATAGTATATTTGTTGTTTAATTCCCTAGTAATAGTTGTTTTCCCAGAAGCACATTTGCCATCAAGTGAGGTTATGGAATAATCTTTAGTTTGTTCAAGAAAGTTATCTAATTGTCTAATTCTTAAATCTATTGTTAAAAAATCTTTACTTATTACTAAATAGTGTGGTAAGTAAGTATTTCTATATATATGAGAATGACTTATAGGTTGATAGTCATAGTCTTTTAGTTCATCACTATTTAAGTGTTTTAATAGTTCTTTTTTTAAAGTTTCCATACTGTATGGTACTTGTTTAGCTGAAGAAATGAAACTATTAATTAAATAATCTAGTGAAAAACTATTTTCAACATATTTATGTATATTAATTCTAATAAAGTTTTCACTTATCCATTCATATAGATTTTCAATAGGATTACTGAGTTCTAATAGTTCTTTTTGAACTCTTTGTTTAACATCTTCTGGTTGTAAGTTTTTGCCTAAATGATTAGGTCCTAAAGTGCCTTGATAAATGAGTTTAATTTTATCTTCTTTATTAATAAGGGGATATTTTTTAGTGTGATAATCATAAAATATTTTCATTATCTTTTTACCTTATATCTAACATATATATTACTATCAATAGATTCAATAGATACTAATTCAAAATTAGTTATTTTACTATCATAAAACAACGATTTATCATCAGTTTCACCGAGTAAGGGAACATATACTAAACTTAATTCATCAACTAAATCTTCTTTTAAAAATGCTCCATTAATAATACTACCTCCTTCAAGTAGTAGGGTGTCAATATTAAATAGACGCTTTAATTTTTCTAAAGCCATTGGTATATTCAATTCTTCTTTTCCCGCAAATATATATGATACTTTAATATCTTGTAAGTAAGCTAAATATTCGTCTTTGACATTTTCGGTTAACACTTCAATTATATGAGCATTATTATAACCTGGATCTTCATCACTGATTACATTATTGGTCCATCCGAGGAGGCCTTTGCGGTCAAATGCTACCGCGTATTTTTCACAATCAGTGTTTGTGAGAAAATCTTCTTTCAAAACACTAATATTTTGATATTTAGTTAAATCTGGATAATACTTATTTGTAAAACTTTCTTCCATTGTCACTCTTCCACAAATAAATCCCTTATTCTTAATGGTACGATTTTTTTCATAATAAATTTCGGTACCTTTTTGAGTTTCAGTTTTAGATAAAAAATTACCTGTTACTTTTCCATCTAAAGATACTAACATATGACATATGATATATGGTCTCTTCATATTATCTCTCCCCCTTTGACTTAATTCTTCTTTAAACTTCAATTATTTGGATTTCAGTATCACTATCATAAACAACACTTATCAAATATTCTAAATAGCAAAATGTCTTATACAATTTCGGTTGATTATCAATGTATAACCCATTGGTAGTAAGGCTGACTTTTTTTAAATCTTTAATTCCAGTTCCTAAGTATTTAACCGCTGCTTCTTTTATAGTCCATTCTTTAATATTTTGAACTTCTTGATGAATGTTTGTCAAACGTTTCTGATTTTCAACATCTATCCCAATTTCTTGATTACTTAAGGCCAAAACAATTACTTGTTCAGTATGGCTAATATTATAATAATATTTATAATCTTTTAAATAAGGTTTAGTACCTCGATATATATATTCTAGGGGTTTATTAGGGAAAAAATGTTCATTTTCTAAAGCCGTTAAGAGTAAAATTTCTCCAGCTTTTTTTTCATTAATTCGTTTAATGCTTGTTTCGGTTATTTCATTAAGAAGAGAATCAAATTTTGTTTTAGTTATTAATTCAGGTATTAGTCCACAATATATTTTAATCATCTTATTTACCTAATATTTGATTTAAAACATAAGAAGCAATCAAAATTCCGGCTGCACTTGGAACATATGCAATACTACCAGGGGTGTTACTTTTAGTTTTGACTGGTTCTTCGGTGGATGATAAAACCATAACGTGATTAATATTTCTTTTTCTTAATTCATAGCGCATAACTCTTGCTAAGGGACAAACAGTGGTTTTACTTAAATCCATGATTTTTAAAAGTTCAGGATGAAATTTATTACCCGTTCCCATGGAACTAATTATTTTAGCTCCTTCTTGGATCGCTTTTTCAATAATGGCAATTTTAGCACTTACCGTGTCAATTGCGTCAATTATGTAGTCATACTTGGAGAATTCAAAAAATGAAAGATTTTCTGGCAATACAAACATTTTATGAGTAGTTACTTCACATTTAGGGTTAATATCTAAAATTCGCTTTTTAGCTACTGCTACTTTATCTAAGCCAATCGTTGATTGATAAGCCACTAATTGGCGATTAATATTGCTTACTTGAACAATATCACTATCAACAATCGTAATATGCCCTACAAAAGAACGAGCTAACATTTCTAACACATAAGAGCCTACTCCTCCAACTCCAAAAAGCAAAATATTAGCTTTCCTTAGTTTTTCTAAATCGACATCTAAACTTGCAATTCTACTTGTTTCTTCCATAATTAATCCTTTTTTTCATAATCTTCCGTAAATAAATGGTGAACCCCATCGACTCTATATCCTACCATAGTATTCATATTGACATTGTGGATACTTCTAAATATGGCCTCATCTATTTCTGGATTATCTTTTTTAAGTTCTTTTATTAAAGTTTTTACTTCTTTACGCTTTGATATTTTTTCTTCTAAGGCTATTTTATCTGCTAAAGGGCAGGCACAATTTAAAAAGTGTAAATTATTGTGTTTAACCCAAGCCTCAATATCTTGCTCTTTAATTAAATAAAGGGGCCTAATTAATTCCATTCCTTCAAAATTTAAAGCTTTAAGTTTAGGACGCATGGCCGTTAACTCTGAATTATAAAACATTCCCATAAGAGTTGTTTCTATTACATCATCCGCATGATGTCCTAAAGCAATTTTATTACATCCCAAAGACTTAGCTTTTTCATACAAGTATCCTCTACGCATTCTCGCACAAACATAACAGGGACTACTCTCTTGAGTTGAAACATAACTAAAAATAGGGGCCTCAAATACAGTTAAAGGAATGTTTAAAATTTTCGCATTAGCTAGTAAACATTCTAAGTTTTCTTGATTGTATCCTGGGTTCATCGCAATATATTCTGCTTCAAATTTTACTTTTCCATGAAGAATGGCTTCTTCTATACATTTGGCAAGAAGAAAAGAATCTTTTCCTCCTGATATGCATACCGCAATTTTATCACCTTCTTTAATTAGTTCATAAGTTTCTAACGCTCTTAAAAACTTACTCCAGATTTGTTTACGATATTTTTTAATAATACTATGTTCTATTTCTCGATATCTTTCCATATAACCTCTATTTTTTAAGATTTACTTCTCCTGTAAATAAGTATTCTTTATTTCCTGCTACTTCTACTATTAATTTACCGTCATCATCAATTCCTAATACAACACCTGTATATATGTTATTATCTTTTTCATAGTTAATAGTTTTATTTAATAGATAAAAATGATCTCTAATGACTTGTAAATATGCTTTGTCATTTTGTTTTAATAAATATAATTCTGCTTCTAAATTATTAACAATTTCTTTTAATAATCTTTTTCTATTAAAAGTCTTATTAGTTAATAACTTTAAAGATGTGGTATTGTTCTTAATATCATCTGGATAAATAGTTCCATTAACATTTAACCCTATTCCGACAATAATGGCCTCTATCTGATTATTTAAAGTAACTCCTTCAGTTAAGATCCCACATATTTTTAAACCATTAACATAGATATCATTAGGCCATTTAATGGTAATATTAGATATATATTTTTCTAATACTTTAAATACTGCTACCGCCACCACTAATGTTAAATCATTTAAATAGTTATTTAAAGATAAATCTTTTAATAAGATCGACATTAAAAGATTCTTCCCTTTTTCATCATACCAATTATGAGTAATTCGCCCTTTGCCTTTTGTTTGATGATTAGTATACAAAATCGTAAAATGATTTAAATTTTGATAATTCGTTTTTAAATAAGTATTAGTTGAATCGATTTCTTTTTTAAATATTATTTTTTTCATTTTTTTACCTATTAGTTTTATATATTGATAATTTGAATAATATCTATTAAATATGTTTTTTATTCAAGATATTTATACTATAATCTAATATTCTTTCTTTTCTTTCTTTAATTAGGGTTTTATAAAAATCTTTTTCTAACTCTGTGATACATTCAATATTATTAATTAATTCATAAATTTTATTAATATCTATCCTAGGATAAATTCTAAATAACGCCTTCGTGCAATCATCATTAACATTTGATGATATATAATCAAAATAATTGATTTTTTTACCATCATTTACAATAGCCGAATTAGGAAATTCATATACCCTAATTTTTAATTCATTTTCATCTGATAACACTTTTTCCATTATAATATTATCGGCTTGTGGGCACAAACTACTTCCACAATCATATACTGGCGCTAGTTCCACTTCATCTGTTAATGTATTGTATAAAAAACCCCAATTTCCGTTATGTCTATCCATATTTCCTATTAAAGCATCTACGATAAACATATCCCAAAACCTATTTTTTAATTCTATTTGATCAATCACTTTTTGTGATTCAATTGTTTCTATAATTGAATTAAGTTCTGTCCCGTATCCATTACTTTCTGATGCTACCATCGTATTTTTAAGTGATGCAAAATCTTGAATGATACTTCCTGGCTTTGTAAAATCCTTACAAGCAACTACTATTTTCTTCTTATCTTTTATCCAATATTCTCCTAATATTGTTTCTTGAACAGGAATTCCTATTATTTTATATATATTAGAACCTATATATTCAGAAATTGTACCATTTGTGTAACTTAAATTTTTATTTTTTCTAGCTACTGAAGCAAACTTTAACATATATTGTTCATCATTATATATTATAGATAGTTTATTACCACTTGCACCATTAAATGTTTTGTTTTTATGAACCATATTCGTAAAATCAATCATTCTTCCCTACCCCCAAATATTTTTTTCTGAGAAACCACGCTTGATTAGATGTTATATACTCTTCTACTTCTGCTACATTAATGTCACTTTGTAAATAACCATAATATATATCCCAATGTAATGTGTTATAATTTTTTTTATAATTACTTATTGATTCTTTTAAAAAATCTGGTATATTACACTCCAAATAGTCTTTGTTTATATTCTCTAAACTCATAAGATATTCCATAGAAACGCCTAAAGTATTAGCTATTTTTTGTACTGTTATTGCTTGAGATTTATGAATACTTGTTTTCCCACTACATAAATCTAATAGCGTTGTTTTAGGAATTCCACTCTCTTTAGAAAATCGATATATTGTATAATTTTTATTTGTTATTAATTCTTGCAATGTCATTTTATCACCCATTTATATTATATCGGAAAATCGACCTATAGTCAAACAAATAATAACATTAATTTTTAAAGAAAAAAAGGCCGAAGCCTTCCTTTTTGTATATCCTAAAGTTTATAAATAAATACAAAGGAGGATAATCATTTGATAACTTTCTTTATAAACTTTTTTAGGATCTTTTTTATCCAAAGATGCTTAATAATAATCCGGCAGCAACTGCTGAACCAATTACCCCAGCAACGTTTGGTCCCATGGCATGCATGAGCAGATAATTAGTGTTATCTTCTTCTAAGCCAATCTTATGCACGACACGTGCAGCCATTGGAACAGCTGAAACTCCAGCGGCTCCAATCATTGGATTGATCTTTCCTTTAGTTAGTTTGCACATAAGTTTTCCTACTAGCACTCCACCAGCTGTTGCTACTGAGAAAGCAACTAAACCTAGAAGTAAGATATATAATGATTGTAGTTTTAAGAATTCAGTACCGATAGCTGTTGCCCCAACGCTAACACCAAGTAAAATGGTGATAGCATACATTAAAGTATTGGCAGCGGCATTTACTAAATTAGGTACTACACCTGATTCTTTAATTAAGTTACCAAGCATTAGCATTCCAATTAATCCTGAACATGATGGAATGAATAAGATTACAATAATCATAACAATAACTGGAAATAAAATTCTTTCTTTTTTAGAAACTTCTCGAGTCATTTCCATTTTAATTCCACGTTCTTTTTTAGTTGTTAACCCTTTAATAATTGGTGGTTGAATAATTGGCACAAGTGCCATATATGAATATGCTACAACCGCAATAATAGCGCACATTGCTTTACCCTCTTCAGTGCCACCTAGTAAGGTATTTGATAAGAAGATTGCGGTTGGTCCATCAGCTCCTCCAATAATTCCAATTGATGCTGCTTGTAAACCATCAAATCCTAAAAGAATCGCTCCGATGAAAGTAATAAAAATACCAATTTGTGCAGCAGCACCTAAAATTAAACTTTTAGGATTAGCAATTAATGGTCCAAAATCAGTACTAGCTCCAATACCCAAGAAAATAAGTGGTGGGAAAATACCTAGTGATACTCCTTCATGTAAGTAATATAATAAACCACCATAAACAGTTTTTCCTGTTTCATCAACAGTTGGGGCTTTCATCAAAGTTGGATCTAAATTTACAAGTAACATTCCTACTGCGATAGGAATTAACAAGTATGGTTCAAATCCTTTGGCAATAGCTAAGAAAATCAATAGACAGGCTAAAGCAACCATCACATAGTTTTCCCAACCAAGTGAAGTAAACCCCATTTGGTCAAAGAAATTAGTTATTAATTCTCCAATATTCATTAGTTATCACCCAATAGTAACAATTTTTTGACCACTTGTTACTACTTGACCTTTACTTACTAATACACTTGTTATTGTTCCATCATATGGGCAAACAATATCATTTTCTAATTTCATTGCTTCTAAAATACAAAGAACATCACCCTTTTTAACAGTTTGACCAACACTTACCTTAACCGCATTAATGGTTCCTGCCATAGGAGCATTAACTGCTTGACCACCTGCTGGAGCAGCTTGAGGTGTTGAAACTGGTTGTGTAGGAGCGGCAATTTTTTCACTACTTTCAGTTACACTTTCTACTTGAACTTCATAAACTTTATCATTAACTTTTACTTTATATGTTTTCATTTTTAAAATTCTCCTATCCGATTTGTTTAATTGAAACTACTCTAACGTCTTGTTGAGTTTCTTCATGATAATCGATTGTGGCAACTAAAGCGGCTACCATCATATCTTCATCTTTAATATCTTCAAGTTTTAAACTTGATGGTTGAGTATAAGTTATTGGTTGTTCTACTTCTTGAACTGGCTCTTCTTGTTTTTTACCAGAAAATAATTGAAATGACGCAACCACTAATGCTAATAAAATCAGCATTATAAATACAATTAAGACACAAATGGCTGTAATAGATAAGCTATCAATAAATGATACTTCAGCATTTGCTAAAAACCTATTCATTATTAATTACCTCCGATATAAACATTGAATGAAACAACTTCATCAACATTTGCATTTGCTTTTTTCTTCCGATTTTCTAAGAATTTCACCGCAACATTTTCAAATAATGCACAGCTTAATACATCTTCATCTGATTCACAAATATCTCCATATTTAGCCTTCATTTCTTCAAATTCTGGAGCAATATCATCAGCTGGACGATGGGTAATAACTTTCGCATCTCCAATTATTTTTTTACGAACATCTTCATTCACTGGAGCAGGTGCTTTACCATATAACCCTTTTAAGTAATCATTAATTTCTTTAGGAACCATTTTATAACGTTCACCAGCAAGAATATTCATAACAGCTTGCGTTCCAACCATTTGTGAAAGTGGCGTTACAAGTGGTGGATATCCTAAATCTTCACGCACGCGTGGAATTTCACGTAATACTTCTTCGTATTTGTCCATTGCTCCTTGGCCTTTTAATTGACTCATAAGGTTAGATAACATTCCCCCTGGAACTTGATATCTTAAAATTCTTGGATTAACCGTTAATGCTTTGGGATTTAAAACTCCTTCGCTGATGAATCGATCTTTAATTTCTGTTAAAATAGCTGTTCCTTTACGACATTGTGCTAAATCTAATTGCGGATCTTTATCAGTTCCTCTTAAAACATAACATAAAGCTTCCGTACAAGGTTGACTAGTACCTCCTGAGAATGGAGATAATGCTGTATCAACAATATCAACTCCTGCTTCAATAGCTTTTAAAACAGTCATTTCCGCAATACCACCAGTACAGTGAGTATGAAGTTCAATAGGTAAACTACAATTAGCTTTTAATTCAGAGATAAGTTCATATGCTGCATCAGGTAATAAAACCCCTGCCATATCTTTAATACAAATAGATTGTCCCCCAAGTTTTTCAACTTCTTTAGCAAGTTCAACATAATATTCAATTGTGTGAACTGGACTAGTAGTGTAAGATAAAGCAATTTGACAATGACCACCATATTTAATACATGCATCAATAGTACTCTTTAAATTTCGAATATCATTTAGGGCATCAAAGACTCTAATGATATCAATCCCGTTTTCTAATGATTTTTGAACAAATTTTTCAACTAGTTCATCAGAATAATGACGATAACCTAAAATATTTTGTCCTCTAAATAACATTTGTAATTTAGTGTTAGGGCAGGCTTTACGAATTAGACGTAATCTTTCCCATGGGTCTTCATCTAAAAATCTTAAACACGCATCAAATGTCGCCCCGCCCCAAACTTCTAAAGCATAGTATCCTGCTTTGTCTAAGTGTGTTGCTACTTTTAAAATATCTTCGGTAGATAAACGTGTTGCGATTAAAGATTGATGACCATCTCTTAAACAAGTATCAACAATTTTGACTCCCATAATTCCTCCTTAATAATTAAAATAAAAACGCAAAAAGTACGCGGGTGCATACTATTATTGCGTTTAGTAACTAATATAAAATAATATACATCCCATCATTTTAAATGTCATATACTTTTAAGCTTTTAATAATTCCAAAATATATAATTATTTTATCATATTTATTTTTTTTAATCAACAATAATGTAAATTATTATTTTAAATATCTAAAATGATGTTTTCTATTTGTAGTATTAGTTTTAATCTTTTTCTTTTTTACCCTTCCAATTGGTTTATTTCTTCTTTAGTTAATTTTCGATATTTACCAATTTTCAATGTTTCATCTAATTTTACATCTCCAATGGCTAAACGTTTTAAATATGTAACCTGCATTCCACAATCAGCGCACATTCTTTTGATTTGATGAAATTTTCCTTCTTGAATCGTTATTTCACACGATTTCTCATCTAATTTTTTAATTATTGCTGGCAAGCATTTATATCCATCATCTAAAGTAATTCCTGATAAAAACTTTTCTTCGATATTTTCACAATATTTTCCTGTAAATTCTACATAATAAGTTTTATCAATATTATGTTTGGGACTAGTTAAATGATGAATTAATGCCCCATCGTTGGTTATTAAAAGTAATCCTTCGGTATCTTTATCTAATCTGCCGACAATACGTAAATCTCTATTTTGATATTCATGAAGATCTTCAAAAATCGTTTTTTGAAAATTATCCGTAGTTGCACAAACATATCCTGCACGTTTATTCATCATTAAATAAAGATATTCTTCGTATTCTAAAAGTTGATTATCTAAAAATATTTCATCTTTTAATTCTTTAATGGTTGTATTAATTTTCGATATTACAACGTTGTTGATTTTAACTCGCTGATTTTTAATCATTTGTTCACAATTTTTTTTATTTTGACCAGTTGTTATTTCTAAAAACTTCACAATTTTCATATTTTTCCTCAAATATACTAATATTATGTTTATTATTTTTAGTTATTTTCAGGACTTTTTAAAACTTGATATATAGCTTTTACTAATGAGCCCGTCGTGTCTTCACCATAATCCCAGAACATTAATCCACCTAATTCTTTTTCTAAAACATATCTGCATTTGTGTTTAATAGAATTAGGATTATCATATGAGATAAACTCATGAGTTTGAGAATCATATATATATGGCGCACATGCTACTTCATCCCAATAGGATTTAACACTTGAACGTTTCAAATAATCTTGTTTAATGGTAGTATAAGTAACATGGTCTCCATTACGAGAAACTGTATTTGAAGCTCCAATAACACTAGATGGTTTACTAGAAAGTGTCCAAATCCGACCGTAAAAAGCAGCTCCAATTACTAATTTTTCTTTAGGAAAGCCAGCTCTGATGAAATTAGATACCGCAGAATCGACACTACCATTAGGGGTATAGTTTGAAGTATATAAAGCGGTATGATGACTAGTAGAAGCACTACTATGCAAATCATAGGTCATTAAATGTAAATAATCCAATACTTCAGTTAATCCTTGAAGATCATATGTACTAGTAGCCCAATTCCCTCCAGGAATAGCCGCTGTTAATAAATATCCTTCTCCAAGTTCATCTAAGGCTACTCTTAGTTCTTTCATAAAAATCATATAGTTAAGCCGATCTTGTGAGCTACTAATTCCTGAGGCTGGAAAATGTCCAGGGTATTCCCAATCAATATCTACTCCATCTAAATGATATCTTTTAATATTAGATATAATTGAATCAATTAATTTTTGACGTCCTTCGGCAGTAGCGGCTGCTTGGCTAATGTTTTGACATCCTGTTTCCCCTTTTCCGTAAGCCCCAACACTAAACATCACTCGAATTCCTTGTTTTCTTGCTTCTACAACCGTCGAAATCTTAATCAAAGCACCTAAACTTATTAACCCATTTTCTGTTACTCTCGCAAAGCAATAATTAATAACATCAATGGTTTCTTCAGGTATCCCACTTAATCCATTATAGTTACCCATATTACTTGACAAATAAGCAAATACAGGAGTGGTATTAGATAAATCACGAAGTTGTACAGCCTCAACAATTATGTCTGCAGAATGGGTATAGCTTTGATTTTTATATGAGAAAATGGCTGATAAAGTTATGGTCGTATCAACTCTTAACGGATTCACTTTTCCGTAAACACTTATAGTATTAACATCACTAGAATTCCATGATACATTAACATTACCCAAACTAGTACTAATATTTTGAGGTAAATATATATCGCCTTTCGTGCGATTAGGAATTAAATCTGTTAAAATATCCGCTAAAATACTCCACTTAGCAACTAGCGTTAAATTACTAGTAATTGGCGTACTAAAATCAAAGATTGTATTGCCATTATACCATGAATACTCAATAAATGATTCTCCATCATATGCTACTTCTTCTATAACGGCTCCATATTTAATTTTTTGAGTTTCAATAACCGCTCCCTTATGATCAATAAAAACAACATCATATTCCGCATTATCAGCAATCCATTTAGCATATATCGTTTTATTTCCATAATCACTAATAGTTATTCTATCAATTTGTAATCCTTGAAATTCTTTATTTAAATACCATCCTAAAAACGTATATCCCGCTTTAGTTGGAGTACTAAAAATAACTTCTTCCCCTGCTTTATAACTTGAATGTTTTTCATCTAAAGTCCCACCATCTAAAACATAGGTTATTTTATAAGAATTAGAGTGATTGCTTACAACATCATATTTAGCAGTTAAAGTAATATTTTTCGTAATCAACGTTTCTTCTGTAACTAATTCATCACCATTATACCATCCTAGGAAAGTATAGCCTTTTTTAGAAGGCGTTGGTAGTAGTGCAGTCCCATAGTTTTCAACCTCTTGAGTTAAATATCGATTATCTATTTCTCCTCCAGCGGTATTTAAAACTACTTCATGTACTAAAGGCCCCCATTTAGCAGTTAAAATAATATTACGGGGTTCCATAGTAGTTCTTGTATAAGGTTCATCTCCTTCATACCAACCTAAAAACTCATAATTTTCACGTTCTATAACTGGTAAGGTAATTATTTGGTCTGTCAAAGCATTAATTGTTTCTAGTTTAATACCACAATTAGTAATAAATTCAATATTATAATCTAAAGCAAACCATCCTGCATAAATCGTCATTGTTTCATTAACTGTTAGTGTTTTACGTAAATCAGTATTGAATTCTAAATCTTTAGTAGTATACCAGTAATCAAAAGTATATCCCGCTCTAGTTGGTGTAGGAAGTTCTACTACTGTACCTGGTTCTAATTTAGTAAGTGGTTCAATAAAATCACCGCCATAAGTTTCAAAATAAAGCGTTACAGTATTGTCGGGAACTGGATCTGGAACAACCACAGGCAAATCATCAGTTTTTTTTCTGCACCCCGTTAAAAGACAGCAACTAAAAACAATAATTACTAATAAAAATACAAATCTTTTCATAAATCCTCCTGTAGATTTTAATCTATTTTTGATTTTATAAAATGAATAGAAAGCAAACTTTCCGTTTGCTTTCGTTTTATACTTTCCCCCATAAGGCATAGAACACTTTGTCACCATATTCATTAGTTTTAACAGCGGTGTAAGTTTTACCTGTGAAATCTTCCATAGCATACCAACCTAAGAAAACATATCCTTCTTTTAGAGGTTCACGCAAAGTAATTCCTTCACCAGTTACATAACTTGTGGGAATTTCACTTTGACAATAAGCCAAATAGCCATTTTGTAATTTTTCATCAGCATAATTACCTGAGATTAAAGATCCCCAGCCTGGTACTACTCTTTCAGTATTTAAAAAGAAAGCCAAAATTTCATTTCTCAAAATTGTTCTCGTCATATTACTTTGTTCCGAATTCATTTTTTCCCCATTTAAATATTGAATAAAATATTGACGATTTTCTTCACGAGCAGTTGTTGATAAATATTCTATTAAGAATCGCCATTTATCAGTATATATAGAATTATTCATAAATCCCCAATGTTCATCAATAAATGAGAAATAACTCATATCCCAAAAATTAGTTGAATCGACTTCTGTACCCACAAATTCAGAATAATCTGTAAAGAAGTTTTCCATCAATTCTTCTTTACTATTATAATCATATAGTAACCCCCCATCTAAATTTAAAGTTAACTTATATGACTTTTGCAAAGTATTAATATCAATCCATTTAGTTGTAATATTTATATCTTCAGTAATAGTAAAACTACTTTCTACTTTTTCATTATTTATATACCATCCATCAAATAAATATCCTGCTTTGATAGGCATCGGTAAAGTAATTTCCGTACCGTATTCTACTTTATTATTTCCCTCTTGATAATCACTTTCCATAGTCCCCCCATTTAAACTGAGATTAACATCATATGTCAAAGCAATCCATTTAGCATATAAAGTAAGGTTTTTGCCAATTTTTGTTTCATTAGTTATCTCTGTTCCACTAATAAACTTTTGAGAAGTATACCATCCATCAAATACATACCCTATCCGCTCAGTAATAGGTAATTGAACACTTGAGGCAACCTCAATATCTTGAATATCTTCTACCTCTGTTCCCCCATTTTCTATAAAAGTTACAGAATATTTTTTATTTTCAACATCTACTGAATCACCACAACTAGCAAGTAAAAATAACGTGATGATTACCATTAATAAAACTTGTAATTTTTTCATAAATACCTCGCTAATAAATTATACCAAATTTCTGTGTTTTAAGCAATACTCCTAAAGGAATTTATTATGAAAGAATCTCACCTTAAGTACCCTCACCCACAAGTTAAATAAACTTAAGGCTGCTTCGATCAAGACCTGACCTGGTTCATCATTTAACCTTGAATGAAGGTACTTAAAATGAGATTCTACGTTCATTATATCATATGTTCTTTACTTTGTCTTAATTCATGAAAAAATTTTTTCAGTAATTCACTTGATTCTTTTTGTAGTATTCCCTTGGATATTTCAATGTGATGATTTAACTTAGGATTATTTAAAACCTCATCAATACTCTCAATAGCCCCATGCTTGGGTTCAACAGTAGCGTAGACAATTCTTTTAATCCGAGCTTGAAGTAAAGCTCCTGCACACATTAAACATGGTTCTAAAGTGACATATATTGTACAATCTTCTAATACCCAACTATTCATTTTTTTACAAGCTTTGTTAAGAGCTTTAATTTCCGCATGAGTAAAAACTTGTTTTTCGCTAACTCTTGTATTATGAGCACGAGCAATTATTTTATCTTGATACACAATTACTGCGCCAACTGGTATTTCTTTTTTTAAATATGCTTTCTTTGCTTCTTTTAAAGCCTCTTGCATATACTTTACATCATCATACATAATTAATCATTTACTATCATTACGTCGAGGAACACTATGACATCTCCGACAACGTGCTTCATATTTTTCTTTTGCGCTTACTAAAATAATTGGATCATCATAATATGCTGGTTGTCCATCAATTATTCTTTGGGTGCGTGTTGCTGGCTCTCCACATACTTGACAGATTGCTTGAAGTTTAGTTACATATTCTGCACGAGCTAAAAAGTCAGGCATAACCCCAAATGGTTCTCCTCTAAAGTCTCGATCTAGACCTGCAACAATTACTCTAACCCCATGATCAGCCAAATATTCCGCAACCTCAATAATCTTTTCATCAAAAAATTGGGCTTCATCTATTGCTACCGCATAAGGTAAATGATCTAAATAACCTAGTAATTCTGATGAATTATTTAAGGCAATCGACTTAATCCTTCTTTGTGAATGAGATACAACATCATCTTTTCCGTAACGATTATCTATTACTGGTTTAAAAACTATTACTTCCCGTTTAGCAAGTTGAATTCTAGTTATTCGACGGATTAATTCCTCGGTTTTTCCCGCAAACATTCCGCCACATATTACTTCTATCCAACCATCACTACTTCTCAAATCCATTACATTCACCTCATATATATGTATATTATACTCCCATTATCTTTTTTTTTCAAAGTATATACTTATTATTTTAATAAAAAACTCATCTATGTCATATGACATTTATATAGATGTGTAAAAAGAAGAGATTTTTTTGAAGAGCTGAATATATATACCTTGATTGTCTGTTTGGTTAACCTATTACTTATAAAGAAAAAAGAGTAATTATATTGCTATAATTACTCTTAAATCTTATTGATTTCTTAAACACATTGCTGGACGGACTCCAATTGTTGCATCATTTACAAGTTCTTGTGTGACTTTACCTTTTTCATTAATGCATAATGCTTTTTTAGAACTTGCATAATATGGAGAACGTAACCACCATGATCCTGCTTTAGCTGTTGAATCAAACGCTAATTCTTTAGCAATAGCATAATCTGTTGCTCCTGCAATTCCTGTACCAAGTTTCTTAGTATAATCATCCTCAAATTCTTTACGTGATAATACAAAGAAGTGTCCGTCAGAATCACCACATATATATGGGTTAGAATCAGCTTTGGTTGATTCTTGGCTATTATCAATGTTAAGTGAGAATTGAACATCATTTGAGGCATCTTCAAAGGCTTTAGTCGCAAATCCTTTTCCAGTATAATCTAAGGCTTCTAATTTATCTTGGTCATATCTATCAACAGCAGCCTCATTTAACCAAGCATTTAATACGGAATCAGAATAGTTATTAGGATAAACTTCAACATCATAGCCTAATTGAGAATCATAATGTTTACGTGTTTCATTATTATCATAATATGAGATTGCATCCAAAATTAATTCACTAATCACTAATGAAGTTGTATTGTCTAATACTCTCCACAAAATCTTTTCAACTTTAAAGAAGTATGTTTTTCCATTAGTTAATTTTGTTCCATCATTAAATGTAGCTTTCCCAGAGGCATTATTATATACAACTTTCGCATATTGTTCTCCGTCATATGTATAATATCCACGAGTGTTAGTTGATTTTAACTTAGATAAGGCCTCAATTAAAGCACTATCAGTTACTCTTGATTGTGGATATTCTCCACGATAAACATAAGCAGTATTTTCATCGATAATTAATTTATCAATCCATTTAGCTGTTAAAGTAACGGCACTACTCATTTCCCATGCGGCAAGACCCTTACCTTCAGAGTCGGTAATTTGTTGATCTCCTAAATACCATCCTTCAAAGAAAACATAGTCTTTAGTTGTCGGTACTGGAATAGTGTAGTTCTTTAATCCAACTGTAAGTCTTGGAGCAGTTTCTGTAATAGTTCCATTCTTACCTGGATCTAAAGTAACAAGTGATGCCCAAATAGCATATAATGTCATATTTCCAGTTTGGGTATAAGTAATTTCTTGATTAATCTTATAGCTAGTACCACTTCCATCTTTTTCAGTATTCCACTCAGAAAGTTTCATACCACTCCAAGAGAAGTTATTAACAGTTAATTTAGTAGTTGTATTAAATTCAACTTTAATTGTTCCTGTTCCACTACCACCATTAGAATCAAAGGTAATAGTATAAATATTAGCCTTAAATACGGCTTTGTATTCACGATCTCCTATTTCACCTTCGAATTCAACAACTTCTTTTGTTCCTTCGATTCCAGTACCTTGCCATCCTATGAAGGTATATCCTGGTTTAACAGGAGTTCCTAAAGAAACTAAATCGCCTACTTTATAAGTATTAATCATATTGCTTAAAGTACCACCATCTAAATCATACTTAATACTATAAACATTTTCATTCCATTTTGCGTAAACAGAAACGTCACCATTCATTGTATAAACACTAGATGGAAGTTTAGATTCTTCTCGGAAATCAGGAGTTGTATACCATCCTAAGAATTCACAGCCTTTTTTAGTTGGAGTAGGAAGAGTCGCAATTTCACCATTTTCAAAGTATTCATCATCTTCTAATTCATACTCTCCCCCATTAGCATAAATGCTTAATAAGTTAATTCTCACTGGATCATCATCATTATGACCCCATTGTTTGTCTAAGTATACTTTACAATTACTTACATTCCATTCAGATGCAAATCCCTCAGGAGTTACGTTGTAATTAGCGTAAATAGTAAGAGCAGTACAATCTTTGAAAGCATTTTTGCCTACAGTTTTAAGAGTTTTAGCGAGAACAACTTCTTCTAATAAAGAGCAACCTTCGAATGCACTTTCTCCAAGGGTTACAAGCTTATTACTTAATTTAGCTGTTGTAAGAGCAGTACATCCTTGGAAAGCGCCATCTTCAATTATTTCCACACTATTAGGAATAACCACAGTTGTAAGATTAGTTAAATTAGCAAAAGCCCCAGCTTCAATTTTGGTAATTCCATCAGGAATCACAATTTCAGTAATAGCCTCATAATCAGCTTTACCAAGTTTTTTACTAAATCCCCGAACAGTTGTATCGTTAATCTTTAAAATAGTTTCAGATACATCTTGGTTAAAACTATTAATAGTTACTTTATTTCCCTTATTAGGAATATCAACATATGACATTAAATACCATTCATTATCTACTTTACCAAAATGTAAAGTTAAATCATAAGTATTTGCCACATTATCAGCTGTTGTATATTTAACCCCTGTTACGGAAATTTTAATGTATTTTTCGGTTTTAAGGATTAATTCTGCTTTTCCTGTTGTTAACATTTCTCGTCCTTCGGCCACAAAAAGTTCTTTATATATTTTTTGTATTTCTTTATTTTCATCAATACCGATAGGATAATAACATTCAGAAATAGCTTTTTCATTTTCATCATTAAAAGCTTTAACATATTCTTCCCAAACTTTAATCGCAGGAGATTTAGCAGTGGCTAGTAAAACAATTACAATAATTGCTACACCTGCTAAAGCACCACCGACAATACTTGCAAGTTTCCAAATATTATGTCCAAAATTAGAAACAAAATTTAAGAAATATGAAGGTTTACGTTCTGCGGCAAGTTTATTTTGATACAAAATAGTTACTTTAGCCACATCAAATAATAATAACAATACGGAAACAATTAATAAAACTATTGCGAACGAATGATAATTAGATACACCACCAACTAGATTACATTTGCTTTTAATCATTAAATAGAAAACAAATATCATCAATGATAAAATAGTTAAAACACTAGAGAATGCTGTATTAATAAGCAATAAAGTTTTATTATATTTTCCATACATTATTAAATTGTATAATAAATATCCAATAGATACTAATAAATACATTAAACCACATATGGCAATAGCATTACACATTGCCGCAATTTTGGTTGTTATTTCATAAAAAATCGGGATATCTTTACTAAATAAAACATCAAAGCAATCACCCATTGATAAAGCTATATTGTATCCTTCGTAAGATACAGTCATAAAATTCATATATAATAATACAATTCCTAGCACTAAGGCTATTAAACTTGTCGTAGTTGTCAAACAATTCCACAAAACACTATTATTGCTAGCTAGTTCAATAGAGAAAGATTCTTTTGATTGTTCTTTGTTAGGTTTTTTATCTCTAGATTTTTTATTAGATTTTTCGTAAAAGTATAGTTCTTTTGTATTTGTTTCTGTCTTAACATCATTTTGTCTATTTTCTCTTACTTGACCTTTTTCTGGTTGTGATTTAGGGGTTGTGTTTTGAACAGGTTGTTCTTTGGCTTGTTCTTCAACACGAGTATTTCTTATAATAGCACCACAACTAGAACAAAATCTTGCGCCTTCACGTAATCTAGCACCGCAATTATAACACGTTCTTTTTTCGTCCATCTTATTTTTCTCCTTTTCTATATTTTTTTTATCACCCTAATTATTCAATACATTATACCTTATTTTAATTTTTTAATAAAGTTTTTCGATAAGTTAAATTTTATACTAATGGATAATCCTCAGGGAAGTATGTATACATCAGCAAATAAATGACATCATTTGTATCAACTTGTCCATCATTATTGTAATCACAATTTTGTTCTATAACATACTCATTAGGGAAGTATGTATGCATTAACAAGTAAATAACATCATTTGTATTCACTTTTTCATCAGCATCTAAATCACCAGGTAAATATTCCCCTTCAAATTTCTCATAAGTTGCGGTGATGAGTAGATCACTAGTTACATTCGTAAATGTTTTATCCCAACCACTAAAAACATAACCTGCTTTATATGGTTTTTTCGGAGCAGTAGCGCTTTCTCCACTAAAGACTAATTGGGTACTCAATACCGTTTTATCATCGTCTTGAAAAACTACCGTATGAAGCGTTCCCTTCGTTTCGTAAACATAAATAGTCATTTCACCCCATAGGCTTGTATCATTTTTATATTCAGCACGAATTACTGTTGTCCCTTTAGATAAAGCAGTGATTGTTCCAAAAACATCAATTTTTGCCACTTCAGGATTACTAGATGTCAAGTTATATTGTTGTCTATAACTATGAGGAGCATCACTTCCTAAATATAAATGTCTAGTATATCCAACTTGAATTGTATTACCATTTATTGCTCCCGAATTTTCTTTAACTTCGGTACCTTGAGAGTAACTTCCTGTGTCAGTTTCTAAAGTAAATGAAGCCTTACCTTTTGACTTAATAGTTACGGTAAATTCTTTAGTTGCGGTTGTCCCACTCATATCCAATGTTGCCACAAAAACCACATCTGTATCCTCTTCTGGGTCATTAAATATAACTGTATTACCTTTTAAAGTAACGGCACTAGTTGGTTTTTTTAATGACCATGTTACCCCACTTGTATTTGGCAAGTCAAAATCATTGCTAATTTTACTAGGAATAACTATATTTTCTAAAATATTGGCTAAATATGCATTGCCGCCAATGGTATTTGTTATAGATAACGGACAAACATCATAGTTATATTCTTTGAAAGTAGAAGCCGTCCATGAATTTGTTCCAACAACTGCTACAATTTCTGATTCATCATAAGTTAATT
>CAYLLO010000024.1:0-20426 GCA_964384805.1 uncultured Staphylococcaceae bacterium
ATTCATAAAGCACCTCCAATATTATTATATACACATTATAACACTTTTATGTAGATGTTGTCAATATATTGTCATTATTTTTTTGTATTATAATTTGTTCGTGTACACTAGATTATGTAAACAAACAAGGTATAAACATAAATCTTTGATATTTTATTGAATATGTTGCCTACCAAATATTTTAAATAAAGTTTTTTACAATTAATTCACACACTTTTTGTTATGCCTTCTTGTATTAGGGGGTATTTTTTCTATCATAAGTCTTAGTATGTAGTTTCCTTATAAACAAAAAAAGATCGATTAACGATCTTTTTAATACAATTATTAGATGAATTCAATAATTGCCATTGGAGCAGCATCTCCACGACGATTACCAGTTTTTAATACTCTTGTATATCCGCCATTGCGGTCTTGATATTTAGGAGCAATTTCACTAAATAATTTTTGAATGGCAAATTGTCCTTCTTCAGCTTTTTCAAATCTTACTAATTTCGCAGCAGAACGACGTGCAGCTAAATCACCTTTTTTTCCTAAAGTTACCATTTTATCAGCTAAACGTTTTAATTCTTTTGCTTTTGCTTCAGTTGTTTCAATTCGACCATTAATAATTAAGTCTGTTATTAAATCACGTAATAAGGCTTTTCTTTGGAAGCTTTTACGGCTTAATGTACGGTATCCCATTGACATATTAATAATCTCCTTTTTTATTCTTCTTCGTCGATAACCACTTCGTCATCAACTTCTTGTTCTTCATAATCTTCATCATCAAAATCAATTGCGCGACCTTCACTAGGTTTTAACTCTAATCCAATTTCATCAAGTTTTTGGATAACTTCTTTCAATGATTTACGTCCTAAATTACGAACTTTCATCATTTCTTCTTCAGTTTTTTGAGTTAATTCACCAACTGTATTGATATTTGCACGTTTTAAGCAATTATAAGAACGAACTGATAAATCAAGATCTTCAATTTTCTTATCAAGTTTCTTATTAGTTACTTTTTCTTCTTTTTGTAACATAAATTCACGTTCTTTAATATATTCATTTAAGTCTTCGATAATTGCAAAATGTTGAGATAAAAATCTACCAGCAAGCGATAATGCATTTGTTGGTTCTATACTTCCGTTTGTCCATACTTCAATAGTTAATAAGTCACAATCGAAGTTATCTTCAAAACGAGTTTTTTCAACTTCATAACGACATTTAGTAACAGGTGTGAAAATTGAATCAATTGGAATAAGCCCAATAATACGATTAGCTCCTTCTTTACAGAACTTTTTATTTTCATCGGCATTAACATATCCAACACCATTACGAATTCTTAAAGTCATTCTTATTTTGCCATTAGGGGCAAGTGTTGCTATTAATTGTTCTGGATTAACAACAGTTACATGAGGAAGATGATTGTTTTCGCTTGCAGGTAAAACTTGTTCAAAGTTTAAATTAATATCTGCGGCAGTGACGGGCATTTCTACAGCGGTATTGTTAACTTTTTCAAAAATGCTTTCATATACAACGTTATCGGCTCCATAAATGCCTTTAGCGTTATCTTCGCTGTCAATTGTGAAAACAATGTTTTTAACGTTTAAAATGATTTCAGTAACATCTTCAATTACTCCATCAACTGGAGTAAATTCATGATCAACACCTTCGATCGCAATAGCTACGGCAGCAGCACCTGGTAATGATGATAACAATACCCTTCTCATTGAATTACCAATTGTTTGCCCGTACCCTCTCTCCAGCGGTGTTATTCTTAATTTACAATAGTTTTTATCTGAGATAAACTCATTATCAATTTCCATTGATGGTTTAATAAATTCAACTTTTCTCATCTTATTCCTCCTATGAATGATTAATTAATATATCTAATTACTATCCACGAGGTTTCTTTGGAGGACGACATCCATTATGAGGAATTGGAGTAACATCTTGAATAGATGTAATATCTAATCCAGCAACTTGAAGTGATCTAATTGCGGCCTCACGTCCAGGACCAGGTCCTTTTACTGTAACATCAACTTTACTCATTCCGTTTTCAATAGCCACCTTGGCACAAGCCTCAGATGCCATTTGTGCAGCAAATGGAGTTGATTTTTTACTTCCTTTGAATCCAACAGCACCAGCACTGCTCCAAGCAACTACGTTTCCAGCTGGATCAGTGATAGTTACAATTGTATTATTAAATGTTGAGTGAATATGAGCAACCCCAACAGGTATACTCTTTTTTACACGACGTTTACGAACTACTTTACGAGCCATTTTTTACGCCTCCTTATTTCTTCTTATTAGCTATAGTTTTAGCTGGGCCTTTACGAGTACGTGCATTAGTTTTTGTTCTTTGTCCACGTACAGGTAATCCTTTACGATGACGTAAACCACGATAACATGCAATTTCCATTAAACGTTTAATGTTAAGTGCAGTTTCACGACGTAAATCACCTTCAACGTTATACTTAGCTACTTCTTGACGAATCAATGTTAATTCTGCTTCTGTTAAATCTTTTACTCTTTTTTCTTCAGGAACTCCTGCAGCAGCTAGAATTTTTTGAGAAGTTGGTTTCCCAATTCCATAAATATATGTTAGAGATATTACTACATGTTTATTGTTAGGAATATCTACACCAGATATACGTGCCATATTTTCATTAGCCTCCTATTATCCTTGTCTTTGTTTGTGTTTAGGGTAAGCTGAGCAGATTACCATAACACGACCTTTTCTTTTAATAACTTTACATTTATCACAAATGGGTTTAACTGATGGTCTAACCTTCATTTGGTACCTCCTATAGTTGTGTAAATTTTATCTATTTTGTTATTACTTATGACGATAAGTAATACGTCCACGTGTTATATCATATGGTGATATCTCAACAGTTACTTTATCACCTGGTAAAATGCGTATTGTATGCATTCGGATTTTACCAGAAACGTGGGCAGTAATAATGTGTCCATTTTGTAGTTTTACTTTAAAAACGGTATTGGGCAACACTTCTTCAACTGTTCCTTCAGCTTCAAAAACATCGTCTTTAGACATCTATTTCTTCTCCTTTGATTTTAGTTAAAATTTCATAACCGTCATCAGTGATGACAATCGAATGTTCGTAGTGTGCACTTGGCTTTTTGTCTTGTGTGACTACTGTCCAATTGTCTTTTAAAACTTTTACTCGGTGAGTCCCCATATTTACCATTGGTTCAATTGCTAAGGTCATTCCTTTTTTAAGAATTGGTCCTTTTCCAGGTGCTCCGTAATTAGGAACAGCCGGATCTTCATGTAAGGCATGCCCAACTCCATGACCTGTATAGTCAAGAACGATTGAATAACCAAAACTCTTAGCATATTCTTCAATTGCATGGGAAATATCCGATAAACGATTACCAGGACGAGCAAATTTTAATCCTTCATATAGTGATTGTGTCGTAACTTCTACAAGTTGTCTTTTTTCTTCACTCACACTACCGACAAAAAATGTTTTTGCACAATCTCCGTGATATCCTTTGTAACACGCACCGATATCAACCGAAATTATATCACCATCTTTTAAGATTGTTTTTTTACTAGGAATTCCATGTATAACAACCTCATTTATAGATGCACAAATTGTTGCGGGAAAACCATTATAATTTAAAAATGATGGAATTGCTCCATTAGATGTAATCACATCATATGCGATTTTATCTAAATCAGCAGTAGAAATTCCAGGTTTTATTGCCTCATGCACAGCTTTATGAGCAAGAGCAACTATATGACCTGCTTCTCTCATTAATTCTAATTCTCTTTCACTTTTTAAAGTTATCATTTAGCCTCCATACCAGTAATTATATTATTAGTGATTTCACTAATGCTACCGGCACCATCTACTTGTAACAATAAGTTTTGTTTTGCATAATAATCAATTAATGGTTTAGTTTGTTTATTATATACTTCTAAACGACTCTTAATAGTCTCTTCGTTATCATCTTTACGTTGATATAGAGCAGTTCCACATTCATCGCAAACACCTTCTTTTTTAGGTTTAAGTGAAACTATATTATATCCTCGTCCACATGATGGACAAATACGACGATTAACAATCCGTGAAATAATAATATCATCTGAAACATTTATATTAACTACTACATCTAATTTAATGTTAAGTTCTTTTAACATTTGATCAAACGCTTCAGCTTGAGCAATTGTTCGAGGATATCCATCAAATAAGAATCCATCTAAACAATCAGCTTTTTTTAAGCGTTCTTTGACAATAGCATTAGTAACATCATCTGGTACTAAATTACCTTTGTCAATAAATTTTTTTGCGAGTAATCCCATTTCACTACCATTTGCCATAGCCTCGCGAAATATTTCACCAGTTGAGATGTGGGGGATGCCGAAATGTTTTTTAATTCCATCGGCATATGTCCCCTTACCCGCACCTGGAGCGCCCATTATTAAACAACGCATTTTAGTTCACCTTTCTTAATTACATGAATCCATGATATTCTTGAGATTGAACTTCAGTTTTAATTTGTTTAGCAGTTTCAATTGCAACGCCAACAACGATCATAATACTTGTTCCAGTAACACTTACATTTGATGAAGTGATATTGAATACTAAAGTAATAATCATTGGTAATGAGGCAATAACTGCTAAGTAAGTTGCACCTAATAAAGTAATTTTAAATAATACTTTTGAGATGTAAGCAGCAGTATCTTCACCTGGTTTAACACCTGGGATATACGCATTTTGTTTTTTTAAGTTTTCTGCCATTTGTTCAGGATTTATTTGTAAGAACGAATAGAAGAAACTAAATAAGAAAATTAAAATAATATATAAAGCGAAACCAATTGGTTTTTGATAACTAAATATCATTTCCCACCATGTAGTATCAACGCTTGTAAAATTAATAATTGTTAGTGGAACACTTAATAATGTTGAAGCAAAAATAACCGGAATTACTGATGCAGAATTAAGTTTTAATGGAACATTAGAATCTTGTCTTCCACGTAATGCTGCAGCAGCAGGTCTATTGGCATATTGGATAGGAATCTTTCTTTGTAAACCTTCCATCCAAATAATCGCAACAATTATTACTAAGAATAAAGCGACAATAATGAAGAATTTAGCAATACTCCATCCTGTTGCAGGAGAATCAGTAGTTCCAACAACAAATTCATTATATAAACTAACAAACATAGATGGAAGTCCTGCAACGATACCGGCAACGATCATCATTGATCCACCATTACCAATACCATGTAATGTAATTTGATCAGCAAGCCACATTACAAAGGCAGTACCGGCAGTCATGACTAAAGCCATATAAAGGTAAGAAAAAGCATTTAAGTCAGTTTCTAATAATTCTTCGAAATAAAGATTAGCATAACTATTTTTAATACCAATAATTAAAGCTAATGATTGGACAAATGCTAAGAATAAAGCAATGTATCTTGTCCATTGATTTAATTTAGCCTTTCCTGCTTCACCTTCTTCAGCCCATTCTTTAAATTGAGGAATGATATCCATTTGTAATAATTGGATAACGATAGAAGATGTAATGTATGGGCTAATACCTAATGCTAGGATAGAGAATTGTGATAATGCTCCCCCAGTAAAAATATCTAAAAACCCAAATAAGTTATTTGAATCACTAGCATTTGCGGAAACATCGAATAGAGGAACTTTAATTTTAACCCCTAATCTCCATACCAATAAAGCAAATGCTGTAAAAAGTAACATACAAATTAGCTTTTTATTATTTGAGAAGAACTTTTTCATTTTATAGCACCTCGATTGTTCCACCAGCAGCACTGATTTTTTCACTCGCAGATTTAGAGATTTTCTTAGCCTTAACAGTTAACGCTACGTTCAATTCTCCATTGCCTAAAACTTTCACTCCCTCATATTCTTTTTTAATTAGTCCTTTAGCCTTTAATACTGCTGTGTCTACAACAGTTCCTGCTTCAAAGCAGTTTAAATCTTCAACATTAATTATTGCATAATCAACTTTATTAATATTTGTGAATCCACGTTTTGGAAGACGTTTGAATAATGGTGTTTGTCCCCCTTCAAATGCTGGACGAACTCCTCCTCCACTACGTGCATTTTGTCCTTTATGACCTCTAGTGGCAGTTTTACCCATACCACTTCCTGACCCACGTCCTACACGTTTTTTATAGTGACGAGCGCCTTCAACAGGTTTTAATTCATTTAATTTCATTGTGGACCTCCTAAGCTTCTTCAACACTAACTAAGTGTGCTACAGTTTTAACCATTCCACGAATTTGTGGATTATCAACTTTCACAACTTGTTTGTGCATTTTTGTTAAACCTAGAGCTTTTAAAGTGTCTCTTTGATTTTTAGCGTAAGTAATAGGGCTTTTTACTAATGTGATTTTTAGTTGTTTTTCATTTGCCATGATTATTACCCCTTAATTTCTTCAACTTTCTTACCACGAATTTCAGCTACTTCTTCAATTGTACGTAATTGTTTTAGCCCTTCAAATGTAGCACGTACAATATTAATTGGAGTACTTGAACCTTGTGATTTTGAATAAATATTTTGGATACCAGCAAGTTCTACAACATTACGAACTGGTCCTCCAGCAATAACTCCTGTTCCAGCTGGAGCGGGTTTTAAGAATACTTGTCCTGCTCCTGCAACCCCAGTGATTGCATGAGGAATAGTTGTATTAACAATTGGAATATGAATCATATTCTTCTTAGCGTCTTCAACAGCTTTTTTGATTGCTTCTGGAACTTCTTGAGCCTTACCAGTACCATAACCGATATTTCCTTTGTAGTCACCTACAACTACTAAGGCAGCAAAACGGAAACGTCTACCACCTTTAACAACTTTAGTTACACGGTTGATAACAACAACACGTTCTTCCAATGTTTTTTCTTCTTGGTTTTTTAATTCTTCTTTACGCATTGTTACCTCCTAGAACTTAAGTCCTGCTTCTCTGGCTGCATCAGCAAGTGCTTTTACACGTCCGTGATATAAATATCCACCACGGTCAAAAACAACTTCTGTAATTCCAGCTTCTAAAGCTCTTTTTGCAATTAATTCACCAACTAGCGCAGCGCCTTTGATGTTTCCACCTTCAGCGATACGGTTGCCTTTTTCATTAGAAGAGGCAGCAACTAGTGTGATTTGTTTGTCGTCATCAATGATTTGAGCGGCAATGTTTTTATTTGAACGATATACTGCAAGACGTGGTCGATCAGAAGTTCCAGCTAAGTTTGCTCTTAATCTGATATGACGTTTTACACGTGCTGCATCTTTTGATTTTTTGGTAATCATATACTTTTAGTTGCTCCTTTCTATTATTTAGCTTTCTTTCCTTCTTTACGACGAACATATTCACCTTGATAACGAATACCTTTACCTTTATATGGTTCTGGTTTACGAATTATGCGAATGTTAGCCGCAAATTGACCAACTAATTGTTTGTCACATCCAGCAACATGAATTTCAGTTGGATTAGGAACAGTTACAGTTAAACCTTCAGGGATTTGAAGATTAACTGGGTGAGAATATCCTGCATTAACTACTAAGACTTTTCCTTGTAATTGAGCACGATATCCTGTACCTTGAATTTCAAGAACTTTTTCAAAACCATTACTAACTCCCACAACCATGTTATTTAATAATGCTCTTGTAGTTCCATGAATTGTACGATGGAATTTTCCATCACTTGGACGAGTAATAACTACTTCGTTACCATTTACTTCTACATTTAAATCGGCATTGTAAGTATACTCTAATTGACCTTTAGGTCCTTTTACAGTAACTGTATTACCATTTTGTTCAAAGGTAACCCCTGCTGGTAATATGATGTGTTTATTTCCTATACGAGACATTTTAACACCCTCCTACCATACAAATGCTAAAACTTCGCCACCAAGATTTTTTTGGCGTGCTTCACGATCAGTCATCACACCACTTGATGTTGAAACGATTGCGATACCTAATCCATTAAGAACCTTAGGTAATTCGTCTCTTTTAGCATATACTCTTAATCCAGGTTTAGAAATTCTCTTTAATCCTTTAATTACGTTAACTTTATTAACATATTTTAAAGTAACTTTGATCATTCCTTGTTTACCATCTTCTGTTTTTTCATAATCACTAATATATCCTTCTTCTTTTAAAATGCGAAGAACTTCAAGTTTTAAATTTGAAGCAGGAACCATAACATCAGCATGTTTCATTTGTGATGCATTACGGATTCTTGTAAGCATATCAGCAATTGGATCTGTCATAACCATAGATAGACCTCCTTCTTACCAGCTCGCCTTAGTAACGCCAGGAATTAACCCTTTGTATGCTAATTCTCTAAAGCAAACTCTGCATAGCTTGAATTTGCGATAAACAGCATGAGGTCTTCCACAACGTTCACAACGAGTGTATTCTCTAACCGCATATTTTGGTTTACGATTGCATTTTACTTTTAATGATGTTTTAGCCATTATCTCTTTCCTCCATTACTTTCTAAAAGGCATTCCGAGCATGCTTAATAAAGCGCGGCCTTCTTCATCTGTTTTAGCTGTAGTAACGATAACAATATCCATACCACGAACTTTAAATACTTTATCATAAACGATTTCCGGGAAAATTAATTGTTCTTTAACACCTAAAGTATAATTTCCTCGACCATCGAATGAATTAGGATTTACTCCACGGAAGTCTCTTACACGTGGTAATGAAATTGATACTAATTTATCGAAGAATTCATACATTTTTTCTCCACGTAAAGTTACTTTCGCACCAATTGACATACCTTCACGTAATTTGAAAACCGCAATTGATTTTTTAGCTTTGGTAATTAATGGTTTTTGCCCAGTGATTGCTGCTAAATCTTCAACAGCTGCGTCTAAGGCTTTTGAGTTTGCGATAGCATCCCCAACTCCCATATTTACAACAATTTTTTCGATTTTAGGAACTTGCATAACAGTTGTATAACCGAATTTTTCAGTAAGTTCTTTTACGACATTTTCTTTATAATATTGTAAAACTCTATTCATCTGTTACTCCTTTCCTACTTATCAATACGTGTTCCAGATAATACTGCTACACGATATTTGATTTTCTTTCCTTTTGAATTTAATACGAATTCGCCATTAGCATCTTTTTCGTATTCGTAGCGAAGTCTTGTTGGTTTCTTTTGTACTGGATCTAAATATGCAACATTTGATGCATCAAGTGCAGCTTCTTTCTTTTCAATACCACCATCTGGATGAGAATTAGATGGACGATAGTGCTTAGTTACAATATTAATTCCTTTTACAACTACCTTATTTTCTTCAGGATAAACTTTTAAGATTTCACCAGTTTTATAAGTTCCTTTAGTAGCCTTATCCTTACCAGTTATAACAGCTACAATATCACCTTTTTTTAACTTCATAAGTCGCCTCCTATAGAACTTCTGGAGCTAAAGAAACGATTTTCATGAAATCACCATCACGTAATTCTCTGGCAACAGGCCCGAAAATACGAGTTCCACGTGGTGTTTTATCTTCTTTGATAATAACTGCAGCGTTATCATCAAATTTAATATATGAACCATCTTGTCTCTTTAATCCATGTTTTGTACGTACAATTACTGCTTTAACAACATCACCTTTTTTAACGGCTCCGCCTGTTGAAGCTGATTTAACTGAACAAACAACGATATCACCAATGTTTGCAGTTTTGTGAATTGAACCACCTAAAACTTTAATAATTAGTAATTCTTTTGCACCTGAATTGTCAGCTACATTGACTCTAGTTTCTTGTTGAACCATAATCTAATTACCTCCTATTAAATGATTACTGCTTCTTGAACAACTCTTACTAAGCGGCAGTGTTTAGTTTTTGATAATGGACGAGTTTCCATAATTTCAACTACATCTCCAACTTTAGCTAAATTTTGTTCATCGTGTGCAGCAAATTTCTTTGTGTATTTTACTCTTTTTCCATATAAAGGGTGCTTACGATATGATTCGATAGCAACAGTTATAGTTTTATCGTTTTTCGCAGAAACAACAGTTCCAACATAAGTTTTACGTGTATTTCTTTCCATATTAAGCCTCCTTGTTTGCGTTAGCGCGTTCAGTTAATACTGTATATGCGCGGGCAATTTCTTTTTTAACTTTGCGTAATTGAGCAGTGTTTTCTAATTTACCAACAGCTGCTTGGAAACGCAAGTTGAATAATTCTTGTTTTAATTCGGCAATTTTTGCTTGGATATCAGCATCTTTTAATTCGCGAATTTGATTTACTTGTGATTTTTTTACAACTTGTTTTGCAGTCTTCTTTGCAGCCATCTTATTCACCACTTTCTCTTACAACAAATTTTGTTTTAACTGGTAATTTATGAGATGCTAAACGTAAAGCTTCACGGGCAACTTCTTCAGTTACACCTGCAATTTCAAACATTACTGTTCCTTCTTTAACAACAGCAACGTATCCATCAGGAGCCCCTTTACCAGATCCCATACGAACTTCAAGAGGTTTCTTAGTTCTTACCATATGCGGGAAGATATTAATCCAAACTTTCCCGTCACGTTTCATATAACGTGTCATAGCAATACGGGCAGCTTCGATTTGACGGTCAGTAATCCAAGCACCTTCTAATGATTGTAAACCATATTCACCATTAGTTACTTTTACTAACCCTTTTGCTTTTCCTTCGTAACTTATACGATGTGGACGACGATATTTAGTTCTTTTTGGCATTAACATATTATCGTTCCTCCTTCTTTGTTACAGTTTGTTTAGCTGCAAGTACTTCACCTTTATTGATCCATACTTTAACACCTAATTTACCATAAGTAGTAGCCGCTTCGGCTGTAGCATAATCGATATCAGCACGAAGAGTATGTAGTGGAACACTTCCTTCAATATATCCTTCGCTACGAGCAATTTCAGCTCCACCTAAACGTCCAGAAATTTGAGTTTTAATTCCTTTAGCTCCAGCTTTTAATGCACGTTGGATGGCCATTTTTTGAACACGGCGGAATGATGCACGGTTTTCTAATTCTTCAGCCATTTTACGAGCTACGATTGTCGCATCAACATCTGGATTTTTAATTTCAACAACAGTAATATATACATGTTTTCCAGTTAATTTTTCTAATTTTTTAACTGCTTCATTTTTCTTTGATCCTTCACGACCAATTACCGCACCAGGTTTTGCAGTATGTAAAGCTACAATTACTTTTTTACCTGTACGTTTAACTTCAATATGAGCTACATAAGCGTTCTTATAGAAGTCATTTAAGAATTCACGGATTTTTAAATCTTCATGTAATAAATCCGCAACTTTAGTTTTTGGTGCGTACCATTTAGTATCCCAATCACGGATGATACCAACACGTAATCCTATTGGACTTACCTTTTGACCCATATGTGCCCTCCTTATTTAGCAGCTTCAGCCACAACTACTGTTACATGGCTAGCTCTTTTTAAAATTCTTGCACCAGAACCTTTAGCTCTTGCGCGATATCTTTTTAACATTGGTGCTGGATTAGCATAGATTTCTTTAATATATAAATCATTTGCTTCCGCTCCATTATTATTTACAGCGTTGGCTACAGCTGAATTAATAACTTTTAAAATTACTTCTTTTACTGTAGATTCAACATTACTAACGATGGCGATTGCTTCGCCTACTTTCTTTCCACGAATTAAGTCAATAACAAGTTTTGCTTTTCTTGGAGAGATTCTTACTGATTTAGCGATTGCTCTTGCTTCCATTTTTTACACCCTCCATTATCTTCCTGCTTTTTTGTCTTTTCCGTGACCATGATATGATCTTGTTGGAGCAAACTCACCGAATTTATGACCTACCATATCTTCAGTTACGTAAATTGGTAAATGAGTTTTACCATTGTATACAGCAACTGTATGTCCAACGAAATCAGGATAAATTGTTGATCTTCTTGACCATGTTTGAATTACTTTCTTTTGATTTGATTCATTTAATGCTTGAACTTTTTTCATTAAATGTTCATCAATAAAAGGACCTTTTTTAAGTGAACGTGACATATTCTTGAGTACTCCTTTCTAACCATTTCTACGACGAACGATAAGACGATTCGATTTATTTTTCTTTTTTCTAGTTTTAAGACCTAGAGCAACTTTACCCCAAGGAGTCATAGGTGCTTTACGTCCAATAGGTTGACGGCCTTCACCACCACCATGAGGGTGATCGTTAGGGTTCATAACAGACCCACGAACAGTTGGGCGAATACCCATATGACGTGTACGTCCGGCTTTACCTACATTAACTAATTCATGATCGGTATTACCAACAACACCAATTGTTGCACGGCAATTTCCAAGTACGCGGCGAACTTCTCCGCTTTGTAATCTAACTAATACATATTTTTCTTCACGACCTAAGATTTGTGCACCTGTTCCAGCAGCTCTTGCTAATTGTCCACCATGACCTGGGTGTAATTCAATATTATGAACCATTGTTCCCATTGGGATATTAGCAATTTCTAAGGCGTTACCAACACGAATGTCAGCAGTTACACCTGAAACAATTTCCATACCTACAGTTAAATCTTTAGGAGCGATAATATATCTTTTTTCTCCATCAACATAATGAATTAACGCAATGTTGGCACTACGATTTGGATCGTATTCGATTGTAGCAACCTTTCCAACAACACCATCTTTATCACGTTTGAAGTCAATTAAACGATATTTTCTCTTAGCTCCTCCACCTTTATGGCGAACTGTAATTTTACCACTGGCATTACGACCAGCTTTTTTATTTAAAGAAACAAGTAAACTCTTCTCAGGAGTATCAGTAGTAATTTCTTCGTATGTTAATACTGACATATTACGAAGACCATTAGTCGTTGGTTTATACTTTCTAACTGGCATTAAACTTTACCTCCTATAGTTCGAACGCATCGATTGATTGACCAGGAGCAAGTCTTACGATCGCTTTTTTGTATGCTGGTTTAAATCCTGCGTATCTTTGCATTCTCTTAGCTTTACGATGAACATTAATTGTTCTTATAGCTACTACTTTAACATTAAAAATCTTTTCAATTGCGTTTTTAATTTCAATTTTGTTAGCATCTTTTTGCACTTCAAAAGTATATTGTAAATTTTCAACTAATTGACTAGATTTTTCAGTAATGACTGGTTTAATAATAATATCATAAATTGATTTCATTATTTAAGTACCTCCTCATATCTTGCAATTGCGCCTTTAGTCATAATTACGCAAGATGCATTTTTCATTTGATATACAGATACATGGTTAATGTTTTCAACACAAGCATATGGAAGATTTCTTCCTGCTAATTCAACGTTTCCATTTGCTTCATCTAAAACAATTAAAACTTTACCTTCAGCTTTTACATTTAGTAATACTTCCACTAAACCTTTAGTTTTGAAGCTATCTAATTCAATTTTATCAACAGCGATTAAGGCATTTTCACGAACTTTTTCACTTAATGCACACTTCATAGCAAGTTTAACAACTTTCTTGTTAACTTTCATTGTGTATGTTCTAGGAGTTGGAGCAAATACTACACCACCGCCACGCCATTGAGGAGCACGGATTGAACCTTGTCTTGCACGACCTGTTCCTTTTTGTCTCCAAGGTTTTTTACCTCCACCACGAACTTCAGTACGGTTTTTAGCTTTTTGAGTCCCTTGACGACGTCCAGCAAGTTCAGCGATAACTGTATCAAATACTGCTTGTTGATGTTCTTCAACTGCGAAAATATCTTCAGCAAGTTCTAAAGTTTCAACTTCTTGACCTTTTTGGTTTAATAATACGATACTAGGCATATTTGTCTCCTTCCTATGCTAAACTTTCAGGGTTTAATGTCGCATTATGAGATTTAACTGCATTTGTAATTACTACATATGAGTTTTTAGCTCCTGGTACATTACCCTTAACAAGAATAACATTATTTGTTTCATCATATTTAACAAATTCTAAATTTTGAACAGTTCTAGTTTCTCCGCCCATACGACCTGGCATTTTCTTACCTGGTTTAATACGTGCAGCTTGAATAGAACCCATAGAACCAATTCCACGGTGATATCCTGAACCGTGTGCCATTGGCCCTCTGTGGAAATTATGACGTTTGATAACCCCTTGGAAACCTTTCCCTTTAGAAGTACCTGTAACATCAACTAATTCTCCAGCCGCAAAAATATTTCCTTTAACCTCTTGTCCAACTTCAAACGCTAGCATCTCTTCCCCAGCGATTTCTTTTACGAAGCGCTTAGGGGCTGTGTTGGCTTTCGCAGCATGTCCAATTTCAGGTTTATTAGCAACTTTTTCACGTTTGTCTTCATAACCTAATTGGATTGCATTGTAACCATCTGATTCCACAGTCTTTTTTTGTAATACCACGTTTGGAGTGACTTCAATAACTGTAACAGGGATTAAAGCGCCTGCTTCAGTGAACACTTGTGTCATTCCGATTTTCTTACCTAAGATTCCTTTGGCCATGAGTTACACCTCCATTTTTCTCATTATTTTAAAACGATTTCGACACCTGATGGAAGTTCTAAATGAACTAATGCATCAACGGTTTTAGCATTGATATTTACAATGTCAATTAAACGTTTGTGAGTACGACGTTCAAATTGTTCACGACTGTCTTTATATTTATGTGGTGAACGAATAATTGTAAATACTTCTTTTTCTGTGGGTAGCGGAATAGGACCAGATACAGTAGCACCAGTTCTCTTAGCTGTTTCCACAATCTTCTTCGCAGATTCGTCAAGTAATCTGTGATCATAAGATAATAATCTTATTCTGAATTTTTTTTCTTTTGCCATGTTTAGCCTCCTTATACTTTTATAAACTAGAAGTTACGGCTCATTGCGAATTACCTGATTACACGTTTACACGGCAACGCTTCCGTGCGTATCAGCAACCTCGCAAATCCTTGCCTACCTTTAAGCCTTGTATATTATACTCAATTTGCCCTTTTTATGCAACTAATTAGATAAATTTTTCACATATTTTACCTATTTTTAAACCCTTAAAAACATTTACTTATCAATTATTTCCCATCTTTATAACTTCTGCCTCACCCAAAAAGAGACACCTCATAAAGAAGTGTCTCTTTCCATAAATGGATTGGGAAGGGAGATAAATAGTAGAATGAAAGCATTCTACGATATAATTATACCAAATTAATGTGATATTAAAAGGGTGATAATGTGAAAATTAAGTGAATTTTGTTAAAAAGAGTTTTTTTGCTCTCCCATATTACCTCTAAGAGCATCTTTCCTAGCTTCTTCCATAATATCTCTTTTATATAATCGCATCCGATCACATATATTCATTTCTTTTACTTCCCCTTTAAATAACTTTTTATCAATTGCTACATATTCAGGATCTAAGTTTTTAAATTTTTCCCACAAATAATAACGATTTCTCGTCTCATAATATAACGCTCTCGGAGACTTCTCATACGAACTAACCTCAAAAGTTAGAATCTTCTTAGTCAAAACTTTATAATTCCGATTACGCAAAATCAAATTATTAGCCACATAAACTCGTTTACCATTAATTCTTGAAGTTATACAATAATCATAATCAAAAGTTGTTTCATAATACAAATCTAAAAACCCTTCAGATTCAAAATAATCTTTAACATTAATAAACGTTCCTACCAAATGAACCCCTTTAACCATTCTTAATTGCTCTTCACTTGGAAAAAACATTTCACAAGTAAACTTCGGATGTGGTGATAAAATAGTTGGTAAGTCACCATCATTCCAATTTAGAATGATTTTCTTAAGTTCCAAAAAGACATCTTCTTCATAAAAATAATCTTGTTCTAAAACAACTGCATAATCAGCATGATTTTTTTGTGCTTGAAGTAAGGCCCTTTTATAATTATTAACCTCACCTAAATTCTCACAATCTGTATAATCAATATTATCGTATTTAGCAATATATGCATAAAACGGCGTCAAATCAACACCAGTCATATTATATATCGTTAGTTTATCAACATATGGAATATATGTAGCAATATCCGAAGCATACTTTCTTATATCCTCATCAGTAACTATTTTTTTAATAATAAACAAATTAGCCGTTAAAATCATATCATCACTCTTTCTCTATATATTATTATATATTATATTAGCCTTTTTGACAAATAAAAAACAAATCTAGGATTACCATATATAGAAATCCTAGATTATTAATGTTTTATTTACTAGCTTATTCTTGATCTAATTCAAACATTTAAAACATTGTTTGTATTAAAGGATACCCCTATAGGGTTATCCATAAAGCGGGAACAACGCCGTCGTTAGTTTGAATGACGAGATCACTAGGGAACTTATTTACGAAGGTTATAATGCTACCATCAGATGGAATAACACACGCACTTGTATGATAATAATCAGCATAAGGCGAACGAAGCCACCAAGTAGCACTTCCTTTTGTTGATGCCCAACTACCTTGACTCTTTGCATAGTCTGTTGTTTTGCGTTGACGTAAAGCATCACTCGTTAAGTATGTTGTTACTTCTTGATATGATAATAAGAATACTTTATCATTTGTATTATTATATACATAACTATTAGCAATATCTCCTGTACTTGATACACTATTATCTACTAGAGTTGTTTGGATTATTTCTTTTTCTAGTTCATTAAATGCTGTATTATAGAAGGTTTCATTTAACCATGCTCTTATGGTACTATATTCATAGTTATTAACATTCATTAGTGTTCCAAATGGTTTAGTTGAAACATAATACTCTTGACTATCTAGGACTATATCAGCTAGTAAGAAGGCTTTACCATTACTCTCTGTTAGTATTTGCCATTTAATTGGTTCATACTTAAACCAATATACTGTACTTGTATAATAACCATTATTATCTTGATAAGAGTCATCTGTAGTTGAACTATAAGTAGTACGGTAAGGACGATAACTTGTAAAATATACTCCTCGATACTTTTCATTATTATAATTGATATCTATATACCACATATAGTTACTTTTATTTCCAGATATATAATATCCATATGATGACCAATTATAATTATTTGATGATGTTGGAAGGGTCCCTGATAAATTTGAAAGAATTGTTTTTAAAGAACTGTCTGTTACTTCACTTTGTGGATATGAGCCAAAATAGATTATGTTAGTATTATCACTATCATAGGTATATGCTTTTTTATCTCCACATTTTGTACATTCTCCATTTACATAGTTATGTCCTAAAACTTCAATTGTTAAATCAGTTAGTTCTTGTTTATTTATATCAAAGTATGTATTACATACTGAACAACGATAATGTCCTTTAGTTCCTTCTTCTGTACATGTTGCTTCTATTTCTTCTATCCATTCACCTAAATCATGATTACATTCTAATTCTATCCATAAAGCGGGAACAACGCCGTAGTAAGTAATAGGGACGTAGTTGTAGTAGATATAGCCGTCGTAATTGAAGTTGCGTGCATAATAACTATAATACTTGCTAGGCGAACGAAACCACCAAGAAGTGTTTCCTAAATATGAACTATCTGTTGATGAATAACATCCTTGACTCTTTGCGTAGTCTGTTGTTTTACGAATACGTAAAGTATTACTTGTTAAATATGTTGTTACTTCTTTATACGATAATAAGAATACTTTATCTTTTGTATCATTACATGCATAACTATTACTACTATATCCTGTACTTGATGCACTATTATCTACTGTGGTTGTAAGTATTATTCCTTTTTCTAGTTCATTAAATGCTGTGTTATAGAAGGTTTCATTTAACCATGTTCTTATTGTACTATATGCATAGTTATTTGAACTTCTAGAAACATAATACTCTTGACTATCTAGGGCTATATCAGCTAGTAAGAAAGCTTTACCATTACTTTTTGTTAGTATTTGCCATTTAATTGGTTCATACTTAAACCAATATACTGTACTTGTGTAATAGCCATTATCATCTTGAAAAGAGTAATTTGTAGATGAACTATTAGTTATCCAAGTAGGACGATAACTTGTAAAATATACTCCTCGATACTTTTCATTATTATAATTGATATCTATATACCACATATAGTTACTTTTATTTCCAGATATATAATATCCATATGATGACCAATTATAATTATTTGATGATGTTGGAAGGGTCCCTGATAAATTTGAAAGAATTGTTTTTAAAGAACTGTCTGTTACTTCACTTTGTGGATATGAGCCAAAATAGATTATGTTAGTATTATCACTATCATAGGTATATGCTTTATATATATCTCCACATTCAGTACATTCACCATTTACATAGTTATGTCCTAAGACTTCAATTGTTAAATCAGTTAGTTCTTGTTTATTTATATCAAAGTCTTTATTACATACTGAACAATGATAATGTCCTTTTATTCCTTCTTCTGTACATGTTGCTTTTATTTCTTCTATCCAATTAGCATTTTCATCATCTTTGGCACATACACTTGTTGTTTTATCACATATATCACATTTATGATCATTGTTGTTATCTTTACATACTGTATGTGGTGTTACATATCCATTATCTACTTCATAAAGTATTTCATTAACTTTAATTGTTATGTTAGTTCCTATTAATGTTCCATCTGCTCCAAAACTATATCCATCTTGAGTTCCATTTGCTAACATTGAACCATCATTTGTAAAGTAATATATATGATTTTCTATTACAACATAGATATTTACTTGTATTATATTATTAATAACATAATAAGTATTACCACTATTATCTGTTATTTTCTTATTGTTTAGAGTGTCATTACTCTTTGTACCATTATTACCATAATAATAGATATTATTGTCTATACGAATATAAACATTGATTTGAACTTCATTATTGATTACATAATAGGTATTACCATTATTATCTGTTATTTCTTTGTTTGTTATTGAGTCATCACTCTTTATACCATTATTACCATAATAGTAGATGTTATTGTCTATACGAATGTAAACATTGATTTGAACTTCATTATTGATTACATAATAGGTATTACCATTATTATCTGTGATTTCTTTGTTTGTTATTGAGTCATTATTCTTTATACCATTATCGCCATAATAGTAGATGTTATTTTCTATACGAATGTAAACATTGATTTGTACTTCATTATTGATTACATAATAGGTGTTACCATTATTGTCTGCTATTTCTTTGTTTGTTATAGAATCATTACTCTTTATACCATTATTACCATAATAATAGATGTTATTTTCTATACGAATATAAACATTGATTTGTACTTCATTATTGATTACATAATAGGTATTACCATTAAATTCAATTTCACTTTTTACTATATCTATTCTTTTTCCATTTTCAAAGCTATATGCTGTAGTACCTTTTACAAAGTTACCTGTATATGGAATATATATGTTTTCTTGATTTTTAATGTAGAAATATTTTGTATAAGATATTGGATTTGAATCATCATTACTAAATGTTATCTTACACCAGTTTTCTATTGTTCCTTCATAATATACTTTATCTAAATTGTTACAATCAGCAAATACAGATTCTCCAATACTTGTTACACTATCTGGAATTTCAATATTTGTTAAACTAGTACATCCCCAGAATGCATTATCACCGATACTTGTTACTGGTAAACCATTATATGTTGCTGGAATAATTACTTCTTTTACATTTTGTTGGTTATTTAATCCTTTAACTATATATTCTGTCTTATTGCTATTTAATTCAAATACCATATTTGATATAGCAGATAAGCCACAATTATCACATACCCCATTTACATAGTTATGTCCTGCTTTAATAATTACTTCTTTATATGTTGTTTCTTTTGTTAATTCACTATCTAAGAAGTATTTTTCACATTCACTACAATAATAGTACTCTTTATTACCATCTTCACTACATGTTGCTTCTTGATATTCTACATGTTGAATATTATGCGTATGAGTATCTAATGGATATTGTTCTTTAAAGTAAGTATGCATTAGTAGATATATAACATCTTCTGTATTTACTTCTCCATCTTTATTGTAATCACAGTCTTGAGTTACTGGATATTGATCTTTAAAGTAAGTGTGCATTAGTAGATATATAACATCACTTGTATCTACTTCTCCATCTTTAGTTAAATCTCCAGTAATTTGTGTTGTTAATGTTTGATTATTATCTTCACTTGCTTTGGTGTTGATATTTACAAGGCTAAACATTACAAGTAGTAAGATTAGTAATCTAGTTATCTTTAATGTTTTTTTCATATAGGCTCCTTTTCCCTTTATTTTTAGTATATAAAGGTGTACCTTTGTACACTATAATAATTATAGTATAATTGATATAAAATTGCAAATAATTGTACTCTTTTAACTAAAAACTTTAAGAATTAAATGTTTTCTTTTAAGTATACAAAAGTACACCTTTATAGAATATCAACGAATTATTAGAATAACTTAAAACGTTCTTAAA
>CAYLLO010000025.1:0-20326 GCA_964384805.1 uncultured Staphylococcaceae bacterium
ATTTATTATGAATATATTCTTTATTTTATCCATCATTTAAATTAAATATCTATACTATAATCTATTTAGTTATTGTGAGGGTGAGCCGGTAAATAAGATTGATAATATGGGTGAGTTTGGTTCTCCAATACAATGGGTTATGGCCGCAATAGGAGCAATTGGAGGTTATTTTTTTGGTGATTTTGTTGCCAAAAAATTGGGATATACAAGTGGTTTAACCTACTGGCTAATTAAGACAGGAATAATAATAGGTGGAGCTGTCATAGGGTGGTTTGCAGGAACAATAATTAAGCAAATTGCCATAAATTTTCTTTTAACTAATCCTAATATTTTATTAAAAATGCCTTTATTTGTAAAATGGTTTTTGGGTATAGAAGATATTGTAGATGATTTATTACATAATGCCGTATGTAATGTAATTCCAAATACTATTAATCATATTATGCAAGAAAAACATTCTTGGGGTTTATTAGGAAAATTTAATTGGGATTCAGTAAAAGATGTAATACTTTATGTGTTGGACTATGGAACATATTCAATAAATTATGCTGGCAATTATATATATACAGCAACTTACTTAAATCAAACTATAGTTGTTACAATAAGGGTTGTAAATGGGATAATAAGATTAATTGATGCATATGTGAAAACGAGGTAAATATGAGTTTATTTATTAATATTAAAGAATTAAATGATTTAGAAAAATCAGAAAAATTTAATGAAATAATTGAGATGTTAAATGAAAAATGGATACTAAATAAAGATGATTTTGATTTGATTCTAAGATTATGTAGTGAATGTTGGTATTTGTTAAGTGAAGTTGATATTTCTATAAAAAAAGATTCTTTTGATTTATTACAGTGTAAAATGATATTGGTTGATGTGGTTGAATATTGTATTAAAAATAAATATATATATAATAAAAAATGTTCATGGTTTTTCGGATATGCTATGACTTTATTTCCATTTCATTTCTATTTTGGGTTAGGTAATGAAAAATTTATATATTATGAAAATTTGGGTAAAAAAATATGTCAGCATTTAATCAATTGCCATGATTCCAATAGGGTTGTGAAGTATCTTTGTAGTCTTTCTAGTAAAGATTTATATGGAAGTAGTAAATTTTATTTAACCAAAGAAGAAGTGGAGTTTGAAATTAGCGGTGATTCTCTAATAGAAGAGTATTTCAAAGAAATATGCTTAAATGTTAAATATTGAGTTTAATTATTAATCTAAAAAAATAAAAGGGCAAACTCCTCTTGAGTTTAGGTAGTTAACTCTTAATAGTGTCTTTTTTTAAATTGTCTGTTTTTGACGAATAGGTTCTCTTAATGTTATTTTAATTACATTATTTTATTGACTTTAATAATAGCCGTTCTTTGATTGTAATAAATTATATTTATCATACAGAAACAAGTTATTACTATCTAAATAGTAGATACTATAATCCACAAAACACTAGATTCCAAATAGCAGACGATATAACATATTTAGGAATAACAGGAACAGTTAATAGCTATAATCTATTTAGTTATTGTAAGAGGGAGCCGGTAAATAATGTTGATACAACAGGGAATTTAAAATTATAATATAAAGTTAGGTTCTATAAAATATTTTATAGAGCCTTTTTAAAATTTATGAGGGATTTATTTTTAAAAATAAATTATTTATAAATTAAAAGGTTTGACATTCAAAATAATTGTGATATAATAAAAGTAGATATATAAGGAGGATACTATGGCAACAACTAGTACAAAACCTAAAAAATCTACAGCAAAGAAGACTGCAACAAAGAAAACGACTACTAAGACAGTAACAACTAAAAATAAATCTGTGAAGACTGTAACGCCCAAAAAAACAACACCAAAACCGGCAGAAGAAATGATAAATGTTGATTCATCATCACTTTTAGATGCTTTACTTCCACCACCACCAAAAGGGGCTGTATCAAAACCAGTAAAAGAAGTTAGTGGTGTAAAGAAAGTTTCTACCCAAAAAACTGCTACAAAGAAAACTATAAGTAAGACATCTACTTCGAAGAACCAAACTTCTACAATCGCAGATTCTAAAAAAAATGAAAAGAAACTTAAATCAATGACTAAAGATGAAAAGCAAATGTATAAAAAACTTTGGGAATATTTTAATTATGTTGCCAATTTAACGATGGTTATTGAAGAAAGAATGATGGATACTAAACTTATTCCTGATTTAACAATTGGTGAATTACATGTTTTAGAAACTGTTGATAAATTAAATGGCAAACCGATGTCTAAAATTGCTAATGCTTTAAAAGTTACTGTTGGCTCTTTAACGATAGGTGTTAATCGTTTAGTAGCTAAAGAATATTTATTAAGAATTCGTGATGAAAACGATCATCGCGTTGTTAATTTAAGTGTGACTGCGAAAGCTAAGAAGGTATTGAAAATTCATGATAAATTTCATGAAGACATTTTACTTGGCGTTTTAGATGGCGTGACAATTCGTGATGCGACCAAAGTTATGGCTCAATTTAATCGTGTATTAGAAAATTATATAAATCCAAAGGAGAGAGTATATGCAAATTCAAGTAAAGTATCTACAAAATAATCGTCAACAAGTATTTGAACAAATTAAAGACAATTCATTTGTTGTGATTCATTCTGGAGCTAGCACATTTAAAAGTGCTGATGCTTCTTACAATTTTTTTGTTAATCGTAATTTTTATTATTTAACTGGCATTAACCAAGAAGATGTTACTTTGGTTATTGGTAAAATAAATAATGAGAAAAAAGAATTTTTATTTATTGATGAAAATGATCCAGTATTAGTTAAGTGGGTTGGTGCAAAACTTTATAAAAATGAAGCTAGCAAAATATCTGGAATAAATGAATCTTCTATTTTATATAGTGCACAGTTCAATAAGTTGATGGATAATTATTTTCAATCACTTCGCTATTCAGAAGGAACTATTGAAAATCTTTATTTAGATTTAGAACAACATAATCAAATGTTTTATAATACTTTTGGATTAACATATGCCAAAACTATTAAAGAAAAATATCCAGCGATTAATATTGAAAATATCTACAATACGATTGTTAATCTTCGTATGGTTAAAAATGAAGATGAAATTGCTTTAATAAAAGAAAGTATTAAAACCACAAAAGAGGCTATTTATAATGTTATGGATCATCATAACAATTTGGATAATGAAATGATAGCTGAAGCTCATCATAGTTTTGCACTTCATAAAAATGGCAAAGTAGAATCATTTGGCAGTATTGTTGCTGCTGGAAAAAATGCCGCAACTTTGCATTATGAAGATAATAATATGCCAATTAATCATAATGATATGCTATTAATGGATGTAGGATGTTACACTCAAAACTACTCAAGTGATATTACCAGAACATTTCCAGTTAGTGGAAAATTTACAGAACGTCAAAAAGCAGTTTATGAAGTAGTTTTAGATTGTAATAAGAAATGTATTGACTACGCTAAAGCAGGAATGAGTTGGATAGAACTTAATAACTATGCGAAAAAGATATTAGCTGAAGGATGTAAAAAACTAGGTCTAATTAAAGAAGATCAAGAATTGGTTAAATACTATTTTCATTCTATTGGTCATTCATTAGGTCTTGATGTTCATGACCCTAATATTGCATCATTAGGGTTATTAGAAGGTATGGTTATCACAATAGAACCAGGACTTTATATTCCAGAAGAAAATATTGGTATTCGTATAGAAGATAATATTGTAATAACAAAAGAAAAAGCAATTAATTTAAGTAATAATATTATTAAAGAAATAGAAGATATCGAAAATTATTTAAAAAAATAACTTGAATAATTTAAAAAAATACTCCCTTTTTTCTCAACTAAAAAAACTTGAGTTATTATAAATACTGAAGTATAATGTTGACAAGGGGGTATTTTAATATGAAAAAAATTATATTTTGTTTGTTATGTTTTTTGTTTAGTTTAAACGTTTATATTGTTAATGCCAGTGAAGTTGCTGGCCATCCGGAATTTCAGGAAATCAAAATCCCTAAAAGTTCTCAAGCTAAATTGATTAATGATATGGATCAAAAAGTTATTGATTCGGCTTACCAAGATCTTAAAAAAAGTTTTTGGGGATGGAGTGTTAATGTGATTGTTAATAATCAAATTGTTCAATATACAGGAGATACAGTTTTTGCTAAAAAAAATAATACTAGTCAATATTTAAATTACACATATTATTGTGAAGAAGAAGAAAGCGTAACAACTAGTATTTCGGCAAGTGCATCGTTAGCGGGAAAGGCAAGCGGGAAAATTAAAGCAGTTAGTGCTACTTTAGATAATGAAATTAGAGGAGAAATAGGTAAAAAAACATATGTTTCAAAACTAGAAAGTACCAAAATTTTTATTAATGTACCACCTAGGAAAAAGTTAACGATTACAATAAGAGGAGAAGCAAGATTAAATAATGGAGTATGTAAATACTATATTTTAGGTATTGCCTTTAAAAAAGGTGAATGGGAATATATTGATGTGGTGAATGAGTATTATGATTATTATGAAGAAACCATTTATTAAATATTTATTTTTGTTCTTTATTTTTGTTGTTACAATTATTCTAGTGGTAGTTCTTAATATTAAAAATTCCCAAAAAAGTAATTTTTTAAATTATCCAACTAATTATTCTTTATGTAATAATAATGATTTGATAGTTGAAATATATTGTGATCGTAAAGATTTATCTTTTTTTGAAAAAGAAGAAATATTGGAAATTTCAATTACTGATGAGGATGAAAATTATTATCAAATAAAAATCAAAGATATTATGAGAAAAGAGAAAAAAATGATTAATAATCATAATTATTATACGTATTTTTTAACTTTTGAAATTCCTTTTGATAGTAAAGAAGTGGTAAATATGAATCGAGTAAAACTTAATATTGTTAATAAAAGAGGAGAAAATATTGTTTTTGAAATAGGAAATATTAGTATGGTAAGTGGTGATTATTTTTCATTAGTTGATGCTAAATCAATTACTGGTATGACTAAAATTGTAGATAATTATACAACTCTGGATAAAATAAAAGTTGAGTTATATAATTTTCAACCTAATCCTGTTATTTTAAAAAATGTTGAATTAATATCTTCAGTTGTTAATACTAGTATTATTGAAACTAAATTATTAAATGACAAAACCATAGAATTAATTATTCCTATTAATTATTTACAACAAAGTTTTATTAATAATGTAGGAGTAATTTTGACGTGGGAATACCAAGGTTCTGTTTATCAACAATTACTTAATCCGTATATTCTTTTCAAAACTTCAACTTCGCATACTACTCCACTTATACAAACATATGAAGTATATTAAATGTTTAGATGTTTCTAAAAATTATGGTAATAACAATGTTTTAAAATTGTTTAACTATGAGTTCACAAATCAAGCGATTAATTTTATTATTGGGAGTAATGGAACAGGGAAAAGTACCTTAATTTCGTGCATTTTAGATTTTATAAAGTATCAAGGTATAATTGAACATAATCTTGAAAAAATTGTTTATCAACCAGAAAAGGTTTTTTTGCCAGATTATATGAAGGTGGAAGAATATTTATATTTAATTGGTAGAATTCACCGAGAGGATGTTAGAGAAAAAATTCATAGATTAATTAAACTTTTTGGTTTAGAAAATGTTTTATCTAAAGATTTAATTACTTTATCTAAAGGAATGCATCAAAAAGTATTATTAATACAAACTTTAATGATTTCTTCAGATGCATATATTTTTGATGAACCATTAAGTGGATTAGATCCAATTTCTCAAAACTTATTTATTGAAGAAATAAAAAAACTAAATCGAGAACGAAAATTAGTTATTATAATTACCCATTTTATTGAACAATACCATTTAGAATCAAATAGTATTATTGATTTAAATCATAAGGAGAAATATGCAAATTATTAAATTACATCTTTGTTATTTGTTTAACCGCTTCAATTTAATTGCGGGAGGAATAATAATTTTAATCTATTTAGGTGGCTTAATTGTTAATATTATCAGTATCCCACAATATATAAGTATAGAAGTGGCTAGAGAAATGTATTTTTATAATACAGTATCTATTTTAAAAATGATTTTTATAATTTTAATTATTTTAATTATATCTTATACGGGTTTATTTAATAATGAACGATATCAATTGTATTTATTAAATAAACGAGCAGATAGAATGAAATACTTTTTAACAAAGATGTTAGCATTGTTTATTGTTTCAATGCTTTTGATGATAGTTTTTATGTTATTATTTATACTATGTGGATTAATATTTACTTCATGGTATAAATTGGAATTAAATCATGTAAAGTTTTTTAGTTACTTAACATTGATTAGTTTAATGTATGGGTATTTTGGGTATAATTTGGTTAAACTTATGAATAGTATTTTTATGGTGTTTATTCCTTTTTTATTAGTGGTTTTAGAAGAAGCTTTTATAAGTTTAGATATCGTACGATATGTTAGTTATTTGTTTCCTATCCTAGAAAATGATATCAATGTTAGTCTGTCATATGGAGTATTTCATGTTATAATCTTAATATGTTGCCAGTTATTGATTGGTCTTATTCAAACATATGTAGTAGATATAAAATAGTAGGTAATAATATTTGACATTAGTAAGAGGTTATGGTAAAATGTATGTGAATTAAATAACGTAGTGAAAAGAAGAAGTCCATTCTCACCTGATTGATTAATGATATTGATAGGTAAAGAGTCACAAACACGTTTTTCCTTAAATGAGAAGAATTGGTTAAGTTGATTTTAGGAGTGGGTTTTGCCCACTTTTTTCATTCTTTATTTAATAAAATTTTTGGAGGTGAAATTATTAGTAAGTCTTTTGATAAGAAAGTCGATGTTTTAGTCAATGAAGATATTACCGCTGAAGAAGTTTTGGTAATTTCGGAAACTGGAGAAAAACTTGGTAGTATGCATAGTAAAGATGCATTAAAAATTGCCGATGAACGTGGTTACGATTTAGTTTGCGTAGCTCCGAATGTTGCTGTACCAGTATGTAAATTAATGGATTATAGTAAGTATCGTTATGATCAAATCAAAAAAGCTCGTGAAGCTAAGAAAAACCAAAAAATTGTTACTTTAAAAGAAATTCGTTTGAGTCCGACAATTGATACAGGTGATTTAACAACTAAACAAAAGGCGGCACGTCGTTTTTTAGTCGACGGTGATAAAGTTAAAGTAAGTTGTCGTTTCCGTGGTCGTATGATTGAATATGCTAATAAGACAAAAGAATTGTTTGTTAAATTTGCTGCTGGACTAGAAGATGTGTCAGTTATTGAACAACAACCATATCTTGATGGTCGCAACATGTTTATGCAACTAGGTCCAATTCCAGAAAAAAAGAAAAATTAATTATTAAGAAGGAGAAAAAAATATGCCAAAAATGAGAAGTCATAGCGGAACTAAAAAACGCTTAAGAATCACAGGTAGTGGGAAAATAGTTCGTAGTCAAGCTGGAACTAGCCATTTAGCACCTGGAAAAACCCAAAAACAAACAAGACATTTAAGAAAAGAAGCAGCTGTATGTACATCTGATTTACGTCGAATCAGACAACAAGTTGCTAACATCAAATAAGGAGGAAGCCAAATATGCCAAGAACTAAGGGTGGAGTTGTAAGTCGTAGAAGACGTAATAAAGTTTTAAAGCTTGCTAAAGGTTACTTTGGGTCAAAGCATGCGTTATATAAAACTGCTCATGAACAAGTAATGCATTCATTAAGATATGCTTATCGTGATCGTCGTGTTAACAAACGTAACTTCCGTAAATTATGGATTATTCGTGTTAATGCCGCTGCACGTACTAATGGAATTAACTATAGCTTATTAATGCATGGTTTAAATTTAGCAAATGTTGCCGTTAACAGAAAGATGTTAGCAGATTTAGCAGTAAATGATGCTGCTACATTTGCAAGCCTTTGTGAAACAGCAAAAGAAGCTATTGCTGCACAAAAAAAATAGTAAATTAGATTGTCTGTATATAGTGGTGTAGTTAAAGAATTTTTATGCCTAAAATTAAGGTATTGCTAACTTAAAATAATTCTTTACCAAAGATGATAATAAAAAGACGTTAAGTTTATTCTTAGCGTCTTTTTTTATTAGTAATGTTAGATATAGCGTTTTTTGAGCATAGATGGCAAATACACAATTAGTAGAACGATTGTAATCAAAGGAAGAGCAGCATACATATACCAGTATGAATGAGGAATAAGACTCCAAAACAAAGGTAATGGCATAATAATCGGGTGAATTGAATACATATAATTGACTTGAATAAGTTCTCCATTTCGATCTATAATGTTGTTGTTCAAGCAATATGCATTTATTCCTAAATTACATAAGTGCACAAAGGTGTAAATACCTAAGGTAATTGTATATGTAGAAAAACACAAAAGTATAAGAGTCGTTTTTTATTTTCTTGAAAAAAGATAAAAAAGATGCTATAATCTAGTAAATGGATATAGAAGGTACAAAGAAAGGTATCATATGGCAAAAGAAGTATTATTAATTGATAAATTAGAAGAAATAGTAGGAGAAAAGACAGTCGCTGAAGTTGATGAAATATTTTCAAATGCTAAAACCTTTATGACTTATTATCGTTGTGCTATGCTCGAAATTGAGACAAAATTTAATGTGTTAAATGAGCAATTTTCGCTTAGACATGAACGTAATCCAATTGAATATATAAAGACAAGATTAAAATCATTTGAAAGTATTACAAGTAAATTGCAACGCAAAAATCTTTTAATTAGTTTAGAAAATGTTGCGAAAGAATTAAATGATGTAGCTGGAGTTAGAGTAGTATGTAGTTTTATTGATGATATATACTTGTTGGCTGATTGTTTAATTAATCAAGATGATGTACGTTTAATTAAGATGAAAGATTATATCAAAAATCCTAAAAAAAATGGGTACCGTTCCTTACATTTAATTGTTGAAATACCTATTTTTTTACAAAAAGAAAAAAAATATATTAAAGTTGAAGTTCAATTAAGAACGATTGCGATGGAATTATGGGCTAATTTGGAACATCGTATGCGTTATAAAAAGAATTTAAATGAGGAAATATTAAAAATAATAGATTATGAATTATATGAGTGTGCAAGTATCAGTCATTTATTAGATACTAGAATGAAAGAAATTCGCAAAATTGTTGAGGGTGAGTAATATGAAAAATAATCAAAAACACCATTATTTATTAGTTGCTTTTGGGGTAGTGTTATTGGTAGTTCTATTACATTTAGGGACTATTTTTTCGTGGCTAGCAAATATTATCAGTGTATTGATGCCGGTTTTAGCAGGATTCATTATTGCGTTTATTCTTAATGTCCCAATGCGAGGAATTGAGAGATTAATTGATAGATTAAGAAAAAAGAAAGATAAAAAAATGAATCTTAAGTTAAAACGAGGAATTAGTTTTTCAATTACTATTTTGCTATTATTAGGAGTTATTACCTTAGTTGGAGTAGTAGTTATACCTAAACTTATCGATTCTATTGTAAGTATTTATGATTTAATTATTAGCAAATGGCCATATATTGTTGAATTGTTAGAAAATTTAGGTATTGATGCTATGGTTGTTCAAAGTTGGATTGACAAATTTGATCTTAAGGAGTTGATAGGTGCCTTATCTCAAAACACATTAGATTTATTTGGTTTTATTTTTAAATTTGTGGGATCAACTGTTTCAGGTATTGTTTCATTAGGAATAGGAATTGTTATCGCAATATATATATTATTTGGTAAAGAAAGTTTAGTTGATAATACAAGAAAGTTTATTAATGCTCATATTAAAGAAAAAATTTCCCATTTTATTTTTTTAACTGCTAAATTAGTAGATGAAAAGTACACTAAATTTTTATCAGGACAATGTGTGGAAGCTTGTATTTTAGGGATATTAATGCTTATAGTTTTATCAATTTTAGGAATTCCATACGCTAGTTTAATTGCGGTTTTTACAGCTTTTTGTGCTTTTGTTCCTTATGTTGGGGCTTTCTTATCATGTTTTATAGGAGCATTTTTAATTCTTTTAGCTAATCCAAGTAAAGTAATTATTTATATTATTGCTTATGTTGTAACACAATTTGTAGAAAATCAATTTATTTATCCTCATGTTGTAGGTACTTCGGTGGGGCTAAATGCTTTATGGACAATTATTGCGGTATTTATTGGAAGCAAACTGCTGGGATTATTTGGAATGATATTTTTTATACCATTGTTTGCAGTTATTGTAGAATTAGTTAATCGATATACAGAAAAGAAGTTAGAAGATAATAAGACTAATGTTACAATGTCTATAAATAATAATAATTAATAAATTAGAGTGAAAAATGATACTAATGGTGAATGTAAGAAGGGTAATATAGAAATTGAAAAAGGTCAAAAAATACCGATAATCAGCAAATTCATAAAGGAAGGATATAACTTTGATGGTTGGTATCATAATAATATAAAATGTCCTTAAAGTGTCAAAAGCTTTAAAGACATTTTTTATTTCATTATTGTTGCTTATTGGAAACCGCGCCTTTTTTAGATGCGGTTAATTACTATTTTTTCTTTCTAAAGAAGATGAATGATAAGGAAATGAATGCAATAAGAGAAGAAGTTAGATGTAGTAAATCCTTTTTACATCCTTCCTTAGCAGGTTCTTCAGTTTTGATTTTTTCATAAAGGGCTGTAATTACTAAGTCTTCTTTAACGTTATTAAAATTTTTGTCCCAACCTTTAAATTCATAACCTTCTATAGTAGGAGCATCTGGGGCAGTTGCCTCTTTACCTTCTTTAACGGTTTCTTCCTTTAAGATATTACCATCTTTATCTTTGAATGTTACCGCATACTTATTGACTAATAACTCTTTATTATTAATAATTTCAATAGATTTGGTAATAGTTGTACCATCTAGTTTAGTAATAACAATATCATAGTAATAGTTAGTATCACTATAGTTAGCTCCTAAATCGATGGAATTAATATTGGCAAGTTTAATTTTTCTAGAGACATCTTTAAGTTTGTTTTCTGTGTATAAGTTAACTTCTTTGCCTGATAGACTAATATTGTCAACATAACCATAGATATCAGAGTTCCAAACGAGTTTAGCAGTTTCTTTGCTTTCATCACGTTCTATTTCAAGAGAGTTTAAAAAATTTTCTTCGTTATATCTAGTGCTAATACTACGGCGATTTCTAATTTCTAAACTATATTGTTCATCACCCATATTATTGTACATTTTAATGTTTAAACGAGAAGAAGTAACTGTAATAATACAACCAGCATAGTTTAAGTTTTGGACATAATCCATACCATCGTCATTAGCTTTGTATGTCTTATTACCTACAGCAGGGCCAATTACATGTGTTACACCTAAATCTTGATTGAATTCTCCATTTAAACGGGTTTTTTGAACGCAGAATGTATGTTCGTGTCCACTTAATACTAAATCAACCGCATATTCTTCAAATATATCTCCAAAAGCTTTCTTCATTCTGTTAGCATCACTTGAATAGTTACCTCCTGTAATTAAACCAGCATGAATACCTACAATAATAAAGTCAGCAGTGTTATTATCTAAGACATTTTTAATCCAATTTCGTTGTTCTTGAACGTATTCGTTTTTAATTGCATCAATCATTAAAAATAAAATATTGTTATATGTAAAGTAATAAGAAGAATTCATACGTCCTTCAAAAGAATTTTTAGGATTATTAAAGTATTGATTATAAATTTCAGGTGAATCATAACTTGATGAGGCTGTTGTATAATATTCATGATTACCTGGAATGGTCGCATTAGGGAATGATTTTAACGATGTTACTTGACTAAAATAACTATTCCATTGTATTTCTCTACCAGCTCGATCGGTAACGTCACCAGTACTTAGCATAAAAGCGATATTAGGATTAGCTTTAAGTAAGTTCTGAAAAACGGATTCAACTTTATCGTAGCTATTATCAAACGTTTGTGAGTCAGTAATCCATGCAAAAGTAGTTACGGATTCGTTTAGTCCTGTATTAAATTTACAAATATCTGATTTTTCATTACCTGCAATGATTTGGTAATAATAAGTTGTGTATAATTTTAAGTCTAATAGATTAACTCTACAAACATAACGTTTTTCAAAGGCTGGATAATCACCTTGGGCTTCTCTTTCCCATTCATGAACTTCAGGTAATATTTTGGTGGCTTTTTTTAATTTGGAGTCAGTACCATAAATTACGTAAGAATTATCGTATCTTGTATGATAATTAATTCCTATTTTGTCCATTGTTTCTCCTGGAGATGCAGTAATATTCGCAATTCCTGCATACATGGCATTGGTTGGAATTGAATAAATTAATAGTAAACTAATAATAGTACTAAAAAATATAAGTATTTTTTTCATAATGTTTACACCTCTTTTTTTAAAAGATTTTAACATAAAAATGTTTTTTATGCAAATGATTTTTAAAGAAAAAATATCGGTTAGTTTCTTTTCTTGCAACAAAAGAGATAATATGTTATAATAAGTAAAATGAAAGGGGTATATTATGTATCAAAGAATTAAAGACAGTTTATTTTATCCTAAGAAACTTGCAACAAGTTATCAAAGAAAAACAATTGGTTTTGTGATATTTTTAATTATTTTAAGTTCTCTGCCATTTATTTTACATACTTGTGTTAATGGTTTTCTAACTCATTCAGATGTTAGAAATATTAAGACAACAATAGCGAAAAATAGTCCTATTGAATATCGTATTGTCAATCATCAATTAGTAGCTTATGAAGAAAATACGGCTAATTGCTATATTGTAATTAGTGAAGGTAGTCTGGGGATTGCTTTTATTAATAATAATGCCGAAGAAATGATTGTATCTGAACAATTTGTTATAATGCTAGATCAAGAAGGTCTCCACATTTGTTTGCCATATATTAGAGGTATTAATTTTAAATTGGCTGATTACTCACTATTAGAAAATATTGATTTTAAAGATGCTCAATCAACAACTAATGATGATTTTTGGAGTCAAATTTTTGAATATGTCAATAGTATAATTAATAATATTAAAATTTGGTTATACCCAATTTATTTTTTATTAATTATTATTCAAATGACAATCAGTATTTTAATGGGGATTTTTACTAATACGTTAATTTTAATTATTTTTGACCGTACGCCTGGAATTAAATTTACTGAAGTGTTTAAAAATAGTACTATTGCTTTTTTTCCATATGTTATAGCAGTTATCCTATCTTATGCTTTTAATTTAGGATTTTTACAATATATTGGAAATATTATATCATTCATATATGCAATGATTGCCCACAATGAATATCGTAAAATAAAATACAAGGAGATGAAATAATGAGTAATTATGAACATTTAAATGTTGAATCCAAATGGCAAAAATATTGGAAAGAAAATGACACTTTTAAAACAGATGTTTGGGATTTTTCAAAACCAAAATTTTATGCTTTAGATATGTTTCCATACCCATCTGGCGTAGGATTACACGCGGGTCATCCTGAGGGTTATACCGCAACTGATGTTGTTTCAAGAATGAAAAGAATGCAAGGTTATAATGTTTTGCATCCAATGGGATTTGATTCATTTGGACTTCCCGCTGAACAATATGCAATTAATACAGGAAATCATCCAGATGGATTTACTAAAAAGAATATTGAAACATTTAAAAATCAACTTGAAATGTTAGGCTTTTCTTATGATTGGTCTAAAGAAGTATCAACTTGTGATCCTGATTTCTATAAATGGACTCAGTGGATTTTTAAACAATTATATATGGATGGTTTAGCTAAAAAAGTTGATATGCCAGTGAATTGGTGCGAAGAACTTGGAACAGTTTTAGCAAACGATGAAGTAATTGATGGTAAGAGTGAACGGGGAGGGTATCCAGTAATTCGTAAAAATATGAAGCAATGGGTTATTGATATTCCTAAATATGCGGAAAAGTTACTAAATAATTTGGATGCTATTGATTGGCCTGAGTCCACTAAAGAAATTCAACGAAATTGGATTGGTAAATCAGTAGGGGCTCATATAGATTTTAAAGTTTTTGGGACTGATGAGGTATTTACGGTATTTACAACTCGCTGTGATACATTGTTTGGTGCTACATACTGTGTATTATCTCCTGAACATAATTTAGTTAAAAAAATAATGACTAATGAACAAAAGGATGCAGTTTTGACTTATATTGATGCTTGTAGTAAAAAATCTGATTTAGAAAGAACTGAATTAAATAAAGAAAAAACAGGAGTATTTACTGGAGCTTATGCAATTAATCCAGCAAGTGGTAAAAATGTCCCGATTTGGATTTCAGATTATGTATTAGTAAGTTATGGTACTGGAGCAATTATGGCTGTTCCTGCTCATGATGAAAGAGACTATGCTTTTGCTAAAAAATTCGGTATTGATATTATTCCGGTGTTAGATGGCGGAAATATTGAAGTAGAAGCTTATACTGGTGATGGTTTACATATTAATTCTGACTTTTTAAATGGCCTAAATAAACAAGAAGCTATTGATAAAATGATTAATTTTTTAGAAGAAAAAGGTATTGGAACAAAAAAAGTAAATTATCGTTTAAGAGAATGGATATTTGCCCGCCAAAGATATTGGGGAGAACCTATTCCTGTTGTTACATTTGAAGATGGAACTACTACTGTTTTAAGTGATGATGAATTACCAGTGATATTACCAGAACTTGACGATTATAAACCATCTAAAACCGGTGAATCCCCACTTGTAAAAGCAACTAATTGGTTAAATGTAGAAATCGATGGAAAAAAAGGTGTTCGTGAAACATCAACAATGCCTGGTTCGGCAGGATCTAGTTGGTATTTTTTAAGATATATTGATCCTAAAAATAATCAAGAATTAGCTAATAAAAAATTACTTGAGTATTGGATGCCAGTAGATTTATATGTTGGTGGACCAGAACATGCGGTTGGACATTTATTATATTCGAGAATGTGGATGAATTATCTATTTGATAAAGGTATTGTTCCATATGCGGAACCATTTCAAAAACTTGTTCATCAAGGAATGATTTTGGGTTCTAATGGTATTAAAATGGGTAAAAGATATCCCGAATATGTTGTTGATCCTAACGTTATTGTTAGAGAGTATGGTGCTGATGCACTACGTTTATATGAAATGTTTATGGGGCCTCTTGAAGCGGATAAACCTTGGGATAACAATGGTATTGAAGGTAGTCGTAAATTTATTGATCGTATTTGGCGCTTATATACTGAAGATGATAAAATTAAAGAAGAAGAAAATAAAAATTTAGAAAAGATTTATCACCAAACAGTAAAAAAAGTAACAGAAGATTATGAAAACTTAAAATTTAATACTGCAATTGCGGCAATGATGATTTTTGTTAATGCAGTATATAAAGAAAGTGTATTTCCTAAAAAATATGCTGAGGGATTTGTCAAACTATTACATCCTCTTGCACCACATATAACAGAAGAATTATGGACAACAATTTTAGGATATACCCATACTATGGCATATGAAAACTGGCCTGTATATGATGAAGAAAAAATTAAAGACGATGAAGTTACTATTGTAATTCAAATTAACGGGAAACTTCGTGATAAGGTAAATATTGCTATTACTGCTTCAAAAGAAGAAATAGAAACTGTAGCTTTAAATACTCCAAGAATACAAGAATTATTAAATGGTTTAACAATTAGAAAGGTTATTGTTGTGCCTGGAAAATTAGTTAATATAGTTGCTAATTAAAATGACGAAGTTATTTGAAAATATTAAATTGAAGCATGTAATCATCGCATTTATTAGTAGTGTGATCTTAGCTTTAGGATTATATAACATTCATGCAACCGCTAATATTACAGAAGGAGGAATGTTAGGGTTAACTTTACTATTAGAACATTGGTTTAATATTACTCCAGCAATTTCTAATTTTATTTTTAATGTCATTTGTTATATAATAGGGTGGAAGGTTTTAGGAAAAAAGTTCATTATTTATTCTAGTGTAGCTACATTTGGTTTTTCTATGAGTTATAAAGTGTTTGAACTTTTTCCGCCTATTTTTCCTAATATTTATGAATATCCTCTCTTATCAGCGATTTTAGGTGCTCTTTTTGTAGGAGTTACGATTGGTATATGTGTTAAAATAGGAGGAGCTCCAACAGGAGATGATGCTCTTGCTATGAGTCTCTCGCCAGTTTTGAAAATTAAAATTGAGTGGATTTATTTATTTTTGGATGTTATAGTTTTAGGATTATCCTTGACGTATATTCCTTTTACGAGAATTATCTATTCTTTAATTAGTGTAGTAATATCTGGTCAATTAGTAGGCTTAATATCGAGAAAAAAATAGAATAGTTAATTATTAATGAAATGCACCTCATTTCTTAGATGCACTAACATAGTGTATAATACAAGAAAGAGGTGCTTTTATTATGCAATAACGAAAGTCTTTTAATTGTAGAGGTTCATTGTTTAAGTTTAATACTTAAAAATTTTGTTTATGTTATATAAGTAATATTTTTTAAAAAATGATATAATGATGTCATATAAGTTTAAAAGTTAAAGAGGGTGAAAAAATATGAAAAAACTATTGATGATTATTGGTTTGTTGATGATTCTTTGCTTAACTACTGGATGTATTTATATTGCTCCAGAGGTAGGGACAATTCAAGGAATTGTAATTTCAAGCCAAAATAATGAAAGAGTAATTAAAGAAAAAGAATCGTTGCAATTAACAGTTAAAGTTTATCCAGAAACAGCAGATCAAACTGTTTATTGGTCTTCTGATAAAAACGATATTGCGGTTGTTAATCAGGAAGGTCTTGTTGTTGGTGTATCTAAAGGTTATGTTAATATTGTAGCTACATCTATTGTTGATGCAACAATTAAACAATCTTTTAAAGTTATAGTTGAAGAAGCTTTAGGAGAAATAACAAACCCGACGAGTATTGAAATAACTTCAAAAAATGATAAAACTACTTGTAAAGTGGGAGAAACAATTAATTTGTCTGCAGTCATTTTACCCAAAGATGCTAATCAATCTGTTACATGGACAAGTAGTGATTCCACTATTGCGACAGTAACACGAGGTGTTGTAACGCCATTAAAAGAGGGAACTGTTGTTATAACGGCTAATGCCAAAGGATTTAATGAGGTAAAAGACGAAATTACTTTAACTTTTGAATCTTTTGATCAACCTGTCTCTACTAAAGATTGGTCTAATATGGATTTTGTAACGCATGATTATTATTTAGAAGCAGAAGATGAAACGCCTTTAAAGGTAAAAGGTGTTGTAACTCACGTTTCGCCAATTAATGAAAATACAGTTACATATGTTATGCAAAACGGAACTGAAGGATATTATATTCATGCCCAAAATAGTGTTTTATACCCAATAGAACTTGGTAAGGTATATGAAGTTGGTGGATTTAAAAAATATTATCGTGGATTAAATGAAATAATTAATATAGAGTATTGTAAAGCCATAGATGAAAATATTACTTATACGGTTAATAAAATTGATAGTTTGAATCCTAGTGATTTAGAAGCAATGTCTTCATATCACGCTTCATTTGTAACAGGAAAAGCAACATTTAATAATGCAACGGTAAGTGATACGAAAGCATATAGCCTTTATGCTAATGTTAATGGATATGAAACAACCTTAAGAGTTGATCCTTCATATATGACAAATGAAGAATTTGTTGAAATTAATAAAAAAGTTGCTACTGCTATTACGGGTATGGAATTTGAATTTACTGGTGTTATGTCGGCTTTTGGATATGGAAAACCATCTCCACAAATTCTTATAGTTAAACCTAGTGATTTAGTGTTTGCAGAAATATCTGATGAAGATTTACTTGCTGCTGCTAGTAATAAACTAACTATTCCGACTTCAATTTCTTTATCGGTAAATAAGATTGAATTACCAACCGAAATTAGTGGTTTTGATAATATCAGTGTTTCATGGGTAAGTAATAGTGAATTAATTAATGTTGAAACTGGTGTTATTACACATAAAACTGAAAATGTAACAGTTACTTTAACGGCAACATTATCTATTGGTACGACTATTTATAGAAAAACATTTGAAGTACTAGTGTTTGCGGAAGACAATAATAATTATGAAGTCTTAGTGTCATTAGATTTAGAAGATGCGGCTACTCCAAATCAATGGGGGGTTTCTGACACTAAATCAGGATATGCAGAAGGAACAATTCAACTTGGAACACCTAAAGCAACTTGGCTACTAAAAAATGCTTTAATTGCGGCATCAACAAATGATAAGTATGATGGTGTTTTAGGTATTAGAGCTAAAAGTGGGAAAACGGCTGATGAAACAGGTCGAATTGAAATTCAAGAAGATGGAGAATACAATATTATAGAATTTGCAACAGCTATTTATGGAAGTGATAAAGTCGGTATTCAAATTAAAATAGAGTATTCCTTAGATTCTGGTGCTACTTGGACAACAAGTAATGACATTGTTACTATTAGTTCATCAACACTTGAAATATATCGTATTAAATTGCCTGAAGGGGTTAAACGTATAGCTATTGTTATTGTTGAAAATACTGGAAATAGAGTAAATATTGACAATATTAAATTAATTAAATAATCGATATCGAGGTATTTTATGAACAAAAAAATGAAAAAGTTTTTTAATTTATTAAGCATCTTAATGCTAAGTCTTTTGGTTGGTTGTACAACATATTATCCTGAGAATAGTACTCCGAAACAAACCATTGAAATTCTTAAAGATTCTGTTGAAATTGAAGAATTAGAAGTTCTGGTTCATGATGAATTTGTTTTATCAACTATTTTATATAATAATACCTCATTAGGTAGTGTAGTATGGGAAAGTTCTAATCCAAGTATAATAAGTGTTGATAATTATGGTAATGCAAAGGTTTTAAAAAAAGGTAGTGCAATCATTTCGGCGTATTTAAGTGATGCTCCATATATTAATGATAGTATTTATATTAACGCTACTAATAAAGTGGAACAATTAGGAGTTGGTAGTGGACTTTCTAAAGATGATCCTATCTTCATAGGTAATGAAGGGGAAGATGAACCAATTGAAGTATACTTTATTGAAATGCAACATATTTATGCGGATTCAATTTTTATTAAAAAAGGTAATGTTGAAGTTTTAATTGATGCAGGTTATGAATATGATGGAACATATGTTAATCAAGTATTAACTCAATATTGTGCTGATAATCGTTTAGATTTATTTATGGTATCACATAGTGATGGTGACCATGTAGATGGAATTGCTAAAGCGTTAGAGAATGTAGATAATATTTCATTAATGATTGACTATGGTGGAATAGGCACAGGAAACGTTTTAACAACGAGAAGTAAGTATAGTTCAAAAGGAATGACATATCATTCAGCTTATGATTGTGTTAATAAGTTAAATGGTGCTAGTGATATTTATTATTTAACAGAAGATTTTTATTTTGAAATATTAAATACAGGTAGTTATATTACCCAAAATGAAACAAATGCTTCTAATCCTCATTCATTAGCTGTAATCTTCTATTACAAAGATTTTTCATTCTTCACAGCAGGTGATATCACTACCGCAACGGAGGCTCAATTGTTAAAAAATGAAGATTTGCCAGAGGTAACGTTATATAAGGCTTCCCACCATGGGTCTCATGGCTCTAATTCACAAGAATTATTAGATACTTTGAATCCTAAAGCTGTAGCAATTTCAGCAGCAAGAGCCAATCAGTATCAAGTAGAACCAACTGGTCCTCAAGAAAATAAAACTTATAATTTAAATGGTGCTAGTGGTCATCCAGCAGCCGAGGCTATTGCGAGAATTTATAAAGCCCCTAATATTTCACAAAATTTAAATGTTTACTGGAATGCGGTAAACGGAACTATGAAGTTTACATCTTACGGGCAAAATGATTTTATTTTTACGGGCAGTACGACTTGGAAAGGATATTATGATTTAACTCTTACAAATGGAGTAGCTGTATGGAATGCTACTAAACAAGATTTTGAAAATAAAGTAACAGGTGAAGAAAATTATAAATTACATCAAACTAAAATATTTGTGTTTAGAAATTATATTCAGTATTTGCCAGAATGGGCTAAAAAAGAATATTTTCCTGAGTATTAATCATATTTAAATAAAAAATAATTATAATATAATAATTAAATTGAAAAGACATATTAGATAAAGATGAAAAATCTAATGTGTTTTTTTAATTGTCAACGTTTTTAGAAATTTACAAAAAAATTTAAATTTATAAGCATGATAAA
>CAYLLO010000026.1:0-19442 GCA_964384805.1 uncultured Staphylococcaceae bacterium
AAAGCCTATATTTGAAAAATTTAATTATTTATTGAAAATTACTGGCAAACTCGGGAAGTACTACCTATAATGGGTAGTATTTTTACTATAGATAGGAATAATAAAAGTAGATGATTTCACTAAGTCATTAACAATTGTTGATATTTCTAAAATTATCCATTGTATTATAATTGAAAAAAAAGTCAAAATATGCTATAATACAAGCGTTTTCAAGGAGATGCAAAAGATGAAAAAGAAAAACTTATTAATTTTTTTACTATTATTAACACTAACACTTACAGGTTGTGGGGAACCGACAACTAAAGAAAATGTGGCTAAAAAACTATTAAACGAAATTACAATTGATACAGAATTTTCTGAAAATTTTATTTTTCCAACAGTAATTGGGGAATCTAATACGGCTATTACTTGGGAAAGTTCTAATCCTGAGGTTTTAGCCAGTGAAGGATATAGTTATATTCAAACAGAAGATAAAACAGTGACAATGACTGCCAAAATAGATGTCGACGGGAAAGAATACACTAAGGACTTCGAAGTTTTAGTAAAAGCCGATACCGAAGGGTTATTTGATGTTGCTTGGGAGTATTATGGTCCGAAACTTGCAAGTTCGACTGTTAAAGATTTAAAATTAACAACTAGAAATTATGGTGAATTTAGTGTTATATATAAATCACTTAATGAAGAAATAATTACTAGTGAGGGAGTTGTTTTTCAATCTAATATTGACCAAGTTGTGACCTTTGAAGTTATAATTGTTAAAGGTAATGAACGTAAAGTATTTACTAAAGAGGTAACACTTGCTAAGTACACTGATGCACAATTAGCTAAAATTGTCTTAGAATGGGTTGAAGAACAAACAGCTTTATTTAAAGAAGGATTAATTACCAAGTTACCTTCTACTCACCCTACCCTAGGAACAACTATTTCTTGGAGCAGTGATGTACCTGGGACAATTAGTCCTGAAGGTGTATTAATTCGACCAATTGATAAAGTTAATTGTACTTTTTCATATGAAGTAGTTAGTGGGGACTATTCAGCTCAAAATGTTTTAAGAATTGAAGATTTTGGGGGAGCGACCGAAGAAGAATTTTTAAATCAATGGCTATCTACAATTATGCCAACAACGATAATTGCTCATAAGAATATTGTATATGATCAATATGGTACTGGGGAATTGTACTTAAAAGAACAATATACATCATATGATGGAGCGGTGCTTAATTTAATTGATGGTAAATCTCCGCTTATAAATGATGATTATTACATTGATGTTACACAATCAGGACTTGTCGAACACTGGACTTCTAGTGCTCATCCAGCAATTTCAACTGATCCTAATGATGAAGATTTAAAAGCTGTTTATGAACACTTCTATGAAGGATACGTAATTCCTAATAAAGAAAATATTCTTTGGATTGTTATTCATGAATCAGGAATGCCACAAGAAGGAAACAACGCTGAATTCCTAGCTCAAATTCAATATGATCGTGCTTATGGGAAACGTGCTAAAGTTTCTGCTTCTTGGAATTACCAAGTAGATGATGGAGGAATTTATCAGTCTTTTGCGGATGAAGTATATTGCTGGCATGCTGGAGGTAGTTATGGTAAATATCTTCCATATCGTAACTCTAATTCAATTGGTATTGAGATGTGTATTAACCAAGACGGAAATTATGATGGAGCAATGCATCAAGATGCAAAACTTGTTGCCTCATTAATGCATAAATACAATCTAACTTTTGATAATGTTGTAAGACATCATGATACATCTGGGAAAGAATGTCCAAGTTATATGCTTAGAACTAATCGTTATAATGAATTTTTACAAATGGTTTCTAAAGAGTATGTCGCAATGAAGTATTTAGCAGGTGCTACTGTGGAATGGACAATATCTAATCCTGAGTTATTTGTAGAGGCTGCTAATGGTTTAAGATATGCGAAACCAGTGACTAAAGCAACAGAAGTTACTGTGACATTAAAAGTTGTTAAGGGAAGTTATGTGTTTAACGAAAGTTCAACATTTACTTTATACCCATCAGGAAATAAAAAATAATATGAAGATAAGACTAGGAAAACATATTGAAGAGGCTCTTCGAGAAAAAAAACCAATAGTGGCGTTAGAATCGACTATTATTTCTCATGGTATGCCTTATCCAGAAAATGTTGAAACAGCCCAAAAATGTGAAGAAATGGTTAGAAAATATGGGGCTATACCTGCAACCATTGCTTTAATTAATGGCGAAGCAGTTATAGGTTTGAGTTTGGAAGAAATTGACTATATTGGAAAAAAAGGTCCCAGGAGTAATAAAAGTATCGCGGCGTGATTTACCATATGTTATGGCTAAAAAGTTAGATGGCGCTACTACTGTTAGTGCTACAATGATTTTAGCCGAAAAAGCAGGTATTAAAGTATTTGCGACTGGAGGAATTGGAGGAGTTCATCGTAAGGCAGAAATTACCATGGATATTTCAACAGACTTAGAAGAATTAGCAAATACTAATGTATGTGTAGTTTGTGCGGGAGCTAAGGCTATTTTAGATTTAGAAAAAACCTTAGAGTATTTAGAAACTAAAGGTGTTTTAGTCTTAGGTTATGGTACTGACGTACTTCCTGCATTCTATACTAGAGCTAGTGAGTATCAAGTAAATTACCGCGTAGATACCCCTCAAGAAATTGCTGAAATATTAAAAAGTAAATGGGAATTAGGATTAAAAGGGGGTATTCTTGTAACTAATCCCATTCCAGAAGAATATTCATTAGATGAGAATTTAATGAATCAAGCAATAAATGAGGCCCTTTCAGAAATGGAAAAATTAGGAATCACAGGTAAAAAAGTAACCCCTTACTTATTAAGTAAAATTAAAGACTTAACGGCGGGAGAAAGTTTAAAATCCAATATTCAATTAGTCTTAAATAATTGTGCTTTAGCTAGTTTAATTGCGAAAGCATATCTTGAATAGTAAAAAAAGAATTGTCAAAATTTGGCAATTCTTTTAATATTATAGGTATAATGTTTGAAAAAAATATCGAATTATCATATAATATAATAGAAAGAAAGAGGAATATAAATATGAAAAGACATAATAAGTTTTTATTAATAATAACAATGCTATTTAGCTGTATTTTTTTAACATCTTGTGATATGACGGGAATGGTTACCCCAACACCATCCACCCCCACAAGAACGATTGCTAGTATTAATGTTGATGACTCAACAATTCCATCACTAGCAACTATCGGATCATTTAATATTACTGATGGAGATTTAGTAGTTAATTATAGCGATGGTATTGCCGAATACATTGATATTAATTATGGGATGATTACTTCTGAAGATTTAGGTAAACTTGATACAGTTGGTGTTCATGCTATTACCATTTCATATAATGGATTTACTACTATTTATACTATTGAATTAACCGAAAATAATCAAGAAAATATCGAAGATATTATTAATAAAACAATTGCTACTATTAATCTTCCTTCATCAACAACTAGTAATTTTACTTTACCATTAACTAAAAATGGTGTTTCAATTACTTGGACAAGTAAGGCTTCAAACATTTTAATAAATGGGGCTAATGCAATTGTTACAAGACCTGTAGCTAGTGCCTCTGATGCTACTGTTGTGTTGACAGCTAGTTTTACATATGAAGGAATTACTAAAACTAAAAACTATTCCATTATAGTTCCTAAATTAACCGAACAAAGTCAAAATAAAGGAAATTATACTGGTGATTATTATAATAGTATTAGTTTAGATTTAGTTGGAACAGCGTTAGAAACAGCTTTAAGTAATTTAGTTCAATCAACTCATAAAAAATATACCTCATATAATGATTGTAAAAAATATTTACCCAATATTGATGAAGACCCTAATAATGCTAATAACATGATTTTATTTTATACAGGGACATCTATTAAGAAGAGTCAAGATTTAAATAATGATTGGAATCGTGAACACGTGTGGGCTCAAAGTTTAAGTTTAGGTTGGTTTACAACTAGTGGGGCAGGCTCTGATTTACATCATATTCGTCCTTGTGATATTAAAGTTAACTCTTCTCGAGGAAATAAAAAATTTGGGATTGGTGATTCAAAAATCTATTATACACCAACTGATGAATATAAAGGAGATGTGGCCCGCATAATTTTCTATTTAATGATTGCTTATGATGAGGCTAAAAGTCGTGATTTCACTGCAATTGCTCAATCAAGAGCGTTATTATTAGAGTGGAATGAACTTGACCCGGTTAGTGAACTTGAAATTCTTCGTAATGATAAAGTAGAAGCTATTCAAGGAAATAGAAATCCATTTATTGATTATCCAGCTTTGGCGGATTCTATTTGGGGATAAAAGACCTAAAAAGGAGGGATTTTGCCTCTTTTTGAGCAGTAATAATATTAATTAATATAAGGAGAAAAGACGATGATTAAACACGTTGTATGTTATCAATTATATGAAAGAACAAAAGAAAAAGCTGAAGAAGTAAAAAAGATGTTTATGAGCATGCAAGAAAAAATAGAAGTTATTAAAGAATTACAAGTAGGAATTGATTTCTTAAGAAGTGAAAGATCATATGATGTTATTTTAGAAATTATATTTGAATCAATAGAAGATATGAATGCTTATCAAAAACATCCATATCATTTAGAAATTGTGAAACCCTTTATGAGTCAAGCAAAAAAGTTAAGTGTTTCCGTTGATTATGAGTTTTAGGAGATCACTATGTTTTTGGCAGCAACGAATAAGTTTTTAGGGACTAACCATTTTATCTTCTTGGGTATTTGTCTTGTTTTAATTATTAGCTCTTTAATTTTGCTTAAAAAATTTAAAGTGCCATTTAACACAGTTTTGAATATTATGTTAATAATTGCGGTGATATCAGAGTTAGTTAAGATAAGTGAATATATTGTGCCATATTATGAAAATAATCAAGCAATAGGAGTGTATTTTAAAAAAGAAGGTCTACCATTTCATTTATGTTCAATCCAAATTATTTTTCTGTTTATGGTTAGACTTTGTAAAGAAGGGAGTTTTAAAAACAAGCTTTTGGCCTTTCAATACTCCACTGCTTTTTTAGGAGCATTATTGGCTTTAATACTTGCGACTATCACTATTGAGTTTAATCGTCCTCTTACTTGGCAATACTTTTTATATCATGCCTTCTTATTGATATATGGATTATATATCCCTATGTCGAAAATTGTTGAAATTGATACTAAAATGTTTTTTAATACTTGTGTATGTTTAGTGGGATTATTTATTCTATCGATATATATTAATGGATTAATCGCTGTACCAGCACAAGATGTTGTCAATTCAACAGGAGATGTAATTGGTAGAACTGAAGGATTATATGTGTGGTTCTTTTATTCAACAAAACCACCAATTAAAAATTTGCCTATTCTTAATTTAGATAATGGATGGTATGTGTATATTTTATCGATTTTATTAATTGGTATTGTTGCTATTACTTTAGTTCATATTCCTTTCTTTATCAAGGATTATAAAAAACATCAACAACTTAAAAAAGAAAATAAAGTCTTAGAAGAAAACTAAAAAAGCTCTCTTCTAAGACTTTTATACATTTATAAAATGAAAAAGATTTAGTTAATAAGTTTACAATATTTCTTTATTAAAATGACCTCTAGTATCAGTAGAGTGATTAAAATATTTTTTCGAACTACCAGATAGTTTTTCTAAGACATTTTTAATAACCCTTTCGACCTCACTTGCTGATTCAGTTGTGAAAGAAAGACGGTAAGAATTGATATGTTCTAAAGTGTTAATATCATCAATTAAATTCAATATTTTACTATTTAGGAGTGTTATTTCACAAGTGTTACTAGTAAGGAGGGGGAAAACTTCAAAATCATCTTTTAAAGCAAAAAGTTTAGATTTACATTTTCCACATTCTCCCATTTTTTTAATTGGACAATATTTAGTATGTAACATTTCTTGGCGTCCATAAATAATTAATTCTAAATTAGGATATCCACCATTTTGTTGGTAATATTCCGCAATTAAATTACGAATTTGATTTTTATTGATTTCGTGAGATAGAGTTATTTTTTGGGCTCCTAGGTTATGTAATAAATTTACGCTTTCCGCATTTACGACATTAAAAGAATAATCAGTAACAATATAGTTGTTGGGGTAGGCTAGTAAGGCGCCTATACCACCGACTAAAACAGGACCATTGACGGCTTGATATTTGGCATTATTTCTAGGAATAACATTTTCAAAATAAATATCTCCAATTCTAGTATCTTTAAATTTTTTAACGGCTAAATATTGTTCATATGTTTTGACAGATATAGAAACAGTTGGAGTATTACTAGGAAATACTTGTTTTGTAAAAACAGATTTTTTATTAACAACTACTGTGCTATTTAGACGTTTTTTATTTAATAATTCAATAGCATCTCTTCTTAGATTGTTTAAAACAAATACAGGAATAAACCAAATAGGGTTGAGGTCAATGGTTAAATTATTTAAAAAATAAGGGGTATTGCCAAGCTTAGAAAGTTGTTTTCGAATATTATCGATACTAGTTGGATTGGATGATGCTAGTTCGATTTTGTCAGGAGAAGTAACGGTTACATAGTCGTTTTTATAATTAAGGGTTAAAGAAAGGTTATTATCATAAGTAATAGATAAAAACATATCAATAGGTAAAGCGATATGACTTTCTTTGGCAACTTTATCTAGTTCAGCTAAAAAATCTACATCTTTAGTTTTGTATACTTTGGTGCCTACTTTAATATGTTCAACACATTCAACTAAAGCGGTAGTAGAAGTAACATTAATAAGTTTATGACTTTTGTCATAAATTTTAGTAACTGGTAAATTTACTTCGTTAATATCATTTAAATCAAAACGAATTTGATCTCCTTGCTTTAAAGGAGATAAAAGGTTAATTTCGAGTAGATTTTTCTTTTTACCTACAACAGTACCAATTAAAAAACCAAAATTATTAGGCTTTTTAATATTTGTAATATCAACTGGTTTTTCATCGAAGATATATCCTTTAGTAAAAGTTCTATTAAATGTCTTAGATAAATTCAAGTTAATTTGTCTTAAATCGGCTTTGGGATTATCTAATAATTCCCGGTAACTGCGAACAACACTAGTAACATAAGTAGGTTCTTTCATTCGTCCTTCAATTTTTAAAGAGTCAACAATTTTTAATTCATTTATCTTTTCAGTAGTATTTAAGTCTTTCATGCTCAATAAATATTGTTTTGGAAAAACCACATTATCGGTTAAGTTAACTAAATTATACAATTTCCGACAAGAACCAACACAACGTCCGCGATTACCGCTGCGCATGCCGATTAAACCACTCATTAAACAATTTCCTGAATAAGATACACAAAGGGCTCCGTGGATAAAAACTTCTAAAGGCATAGAGGTTTGGGCTTTTAATTGTTTAATTTTGTTAATTGATACTTCTCTTGCTAGAACGACTCTTTTTACACCTAGTTGTTCTAAAACTTTAATGCCCTCTAAATCATCAATTCCCATTTGGGTAGAGGCATGAACTTCTAAAGTGGGGTATTTTTGAACAACATAATTTATAAGGGCTAAGTCTTGAATAATTAAGGCATCAACAAAAATTTTAGCTAATTCATCAATTAAAGAGAAGGCTAGAGGTAATTCATCTTGAAAAACGATGGTGTTCATAGTTACAAAAACTTTACTTTCCCGCAAATGGGCATAAGTTATTAATTCTTTTAATTCGTCGATTGAAAAATTATTCGCATAAGCTCTAGCGCTAAAAGAGTTCAATCCTACATATACAGCATTTGCACCAGCGTTAATGGCTGCTAAAAAAGCTTCAAGATTACCAGCAGGAGCTAATAATTCACTCATATAACCACCCTTTCTTTGGTAGTCATTTTATCACAAAATGTGATAAAATGTCGGGATTAAACTAATTATTTGTAACCAGTATATTTTCTTGACATGGTGTCGAAAAAATGATATAATGTAAAAGGTTAAAAGAAGAAGGTGAAAAATGTGCCATCTAAATCATATGAGCGTTTAACGGCAGAGAAGAAAAAAAGAATAGTAGAAGCGGCATTTGATGAATTCTCTATCAAGAGTGTAGAGCGGGCTAGTGTAGGGTCAATAGCTAAAAAAGCGGGAATATCAAGAACAACTTTGTATTATTATTTTACGGATATAAATGATCTTTTTATGTTAGTAATAGATACAATAATGGATAATTTTAAAGCCAGTATGAATTATGGCGAAAATAATCAAATAGATATTTTTGAAGGTTATTATTATTTTTTTAAATATGTTGCTTCCTTTAAAGGAACTGAACGAGAAGGTTTTGTTAAAACTATTTTTTCTGACATGAGCTTAAGATTACAAAAAATAATTACAGAACCATATATTCAATTTTTTGTAACTAATAAAAAGTATGTAAAAAATTTAGAAAAATGGGATTATGAAAATAGAGAGGAATTGTTAGATATTTTGTTTGCTTTATTTTCGTTAGTTACTACTTCAATTAATTATTATTACAAAAATGATATTCAATTTGAAGTAATTGATCACAAAATTAAAAGAGGACTGCGTTTGTTAAAATACGGAGTTATTAAAGAAGAGTATCGTAAAGAGGAGTTAAAAAATGAGTAAAATAATTATTACATCTGATTCAACTTGTGACTTAAGTCCAGAGTTGATTAAACAACATGATATTAAAATAATCCCTTTGTATGTAAATTTCGGGACATCAAGTTATAAAGATACCATAGAAATGAATGTGGATGGGATGTATGAAAAAATAAAAGCAGAAGGAGTATATCCTAAGACATCGGCTGCTACCCCTGATGATTTTTATCATTTCTTTAAAGAATTGCTAGTAGATGGTAATGAAATTGTTTATACAGGAATCGGATCAACATTATCGACTACTTTACAAAGTGCTCATATCGCTCTAGATGAATTTACTGAGGAAGAGCGTTCAAGAGTTCATTTAGTGGATAGTAAGAATTTATCCACTGGAATCGGACTTTTGGTATTAAAAGCAACAACATTTAGAGAAGAAGGATATTCTGCCCGTGAAATTGCTGAAAAACTAGAAGCTTTAGTCCCCAAGGTTCGTAGTCAATTTGTTGTTGAAACATTAGAGTACTTACACAAAGGTGGACGTTGTTCAGGAATGACAAGATTTATTGGGACAGCTTTAAGAATGAAACTTTTAATTAAAGTTAAAAATGGAAAAATGGATGTTGATAAGAAAGCAATAGGTCCTACTAAAAAGGCTTTAAATCTAATGTTGGATGATTTTTATGCTTTGCTGCCAGATTTAGATAAAGAGTTTTTATTTGTTACCCATTCTAATGCTTATAAAAACTTTAATTATATAGATTCTAAACTTGTATCAGTCAAAGATTCATTTGACAATATTTACGAAACAAAAGCGGGTTGCGTAATTAGTAGTCATTGTGGTGAAGGGTGTATTGGAATTTTATATATTGAAAAATAACAAATTAATGTTCTTTTTCTTTTCCTAAATGTCTTATTATTAGAAATAAATTATTTATTTTATGGACATAATATAAAAAAAAGAGTATAATATATGAGGTTAAGTGAAATAAGGCTCAAAAGCGATTTGAGCCTATAATTTACTGTTTTTTGAAACGCCAGGTTATGTGGCCTTAATCTTATAAGAAAGGAGATATAAAATGCCAACAATTAATCAACTTGTACGCAGATCAAGAGAAGACAAAATTAAAAAATCAAAAACACCTCATTTGGGTATTGGGTACAATACTTTAAAAAAGGTTCAAACAGATGTTAATTGTCCTCAAAAACGTGGGGTTTGTACTCGTGTAACTACTATGACACCTAAGAAACCTAACTCAGCTATTCGTAAGATGGCCCGTGTTCGTTTAACAAATGGTATTGAAGTTACAGCGTATATTCCAGGTGTAGGACATCGTTTACAAGAACACAGTGTTGTATTAATCCGTGGTGGACGTATTAAAGATTTACCAGGGGTACGTTATCATCTGGTTCGTGGTACATTAGATGCAACAGGTGTTGAAAAGCGTAATCAAGCTCGTTCTAAATATGGAACAAAAAGACAAAAAAATTCTAAAAAATAACAAATATTAAAAAAATTATAGTAAGAAGAAAGGAGGCGCAACATGCCACGTAAAGGACATGTCCCTACAAGACAAGTATTACCAGATCCAATATATAATTCAAAATTAGTTACAAGACTAATTAATAGTGTTATGTTAGATGGTAAAAAAGGTGTTGCTCAACAAATTATTTATGGTGCATTCGAAAGAGTAGCCAATACTACTGGACGCGATGCTATTGAAGTATATGAACAAGCCTTAGAAAATATTATGCCACAATTAGAAGTACGTTCTCGCCGTGTTGGTGGTGCTAACTATCAAGTTCCGGTAGAAGTTCGTCAAGCAAGACGTTACACATTAGGTTTAAGATGGTTAACAAACTATGCTAGACTACGTAACGAAAAAACAATGGAAGAAAGATTAGCAAAAGAAATTATGGATGCTGCTAACGGAGTTGGTGCTTCAGTTAAAAAACGTGAAGATACTCATCGTATGGCCGAAGCTAACAAAGCATTCGCTCACTACCAATGGTAGTCTAACAGAAGGAGAAAAATATGGCACGCGAAGTATCGTTAGAAAATACGCGTAATATTGGGGTAATGGCCCATATCGACGCGGGAAAAACAACATTCTCAGAAAGGGTTTTATTCCATACAGGTAAAATCCATAAAATAGGGGAAACACATGATGGTGCTGCTCAAATGGACTGGATGGCTCAAGAACAAGAAAGAGGTATCACAATTACTTCTGCTGCGACAACAGCATATTGGAAAGGTCATCGTATTAATGTCATCGATACTCCAGGACACGTAGACTTCACGGTTGAAGTTAGCCGTTCACTAAGAGTATTAGACGGAGCCGTTACTGTACTTGATGCTCAAGCAGGTGTTGAACCACAAACAGAAACAGTATGGAGACAAGCAACTGAATATACGGTTCCACGTATTGTATTCGTAAATAAAATGGATAAAACTGGTGCTGATTTTAAATTTAGCTGTGACTCTTTAGGAAAGAGACTTGGAGCAAATGCTCATGCAATTCAATTACCAATTGGTTCTGAAGCTGATTTTAAAGGTATCGTTGATTTAGTAACAATGAAGGCTTGCTTATACAAAGAAGGCGACATTCATGAAGATGCTGAAGAAATTGAAATTCCGGATTATTTAAAAGCGGAAGCTGAAAGTTTACGTGAAGAATTAATTGAGGCTGTAGCTGATTTTGACGATGAACTAATGGAATTATATTTAGGAGGAGAAGAAATCGCTCCTGAAAGATTAAAACAAGCTATTCGTAAGGCTACTTTAACAGTTCAATTTTTCCCAGTATTATGCGGAACAGCCTTTAAAAACAAAGGGGTAGTTAAAGTATTAGATGCTATCATTGATTACTTACCTTCTCCTGTTGAAGTTCCAGCCATTAAAGGTCATGATGCAAATGGTAATGAAATTGTTGTACCATCAAGTGATGATGCACCATTCTCTGCTTTAGCATTTAAAGTTATGACTGATCCATATGTAGGAAAATTAACATTCTTCCGTGTTTACTCTGGTAAACTAGAAGCTGGATCTTACGTTTTAAATGCGACAAAAGATCGTAAAGAAAGAGTTGGTCGTATATTATTAATGCATGCGAACAATCGTACTGAAATTAAAGAAGTACATGCCGGAGATATTGCGGCAGCAGTAGGTTTAAAAGATACAGTTACTGGAGATACTATGTGTGCAGAAAATAATCCTGTTATTTTAGAAAATATGGTGTTCCCAGAACCAGTTATCTCAGTTGCGATTGAACCAAAGACCAAAGGTGACCAAGATAAGATGGGTGTTGCTTTAGCAAAATTAGCAGAAGAAGATCCAACATTTAAAACTTATACAGATCATGAAACAGGTCAAACAATTATTTCTGGTATGGGTGAATTACACTTGGATATTATTGTTGACCGTATGAAACGTGAATTTAAAGTTGAAGCCAACGTCGGTGCTCCACAAGTTTCTTATCGTGAAACTATCAGTGTTGCTGCTGAAGTTGAAGGTAAATTTGTTCGTCAATCAGGTGGTCGTGGACAATATGGACACTGTGTAGTTAACTTTGAACCTAATCCTGGTAAAGGATTTGAATTCGTAGATGAAATTGTTGGTGGAGTTATTCCTCGTGAATATATTCCAGCTGTTGAAAAAGGTTTAAGAAATGCTTTGGATAATGGGAATTTAGCAGGATATCCAACAATCGATGTTAAAGCAAGATTAACATTTGGTTCTTACCATGATGTTGACTCTAGCCAAATTGCCTTTGAAGTTGCTGCTGGTATGGCATTTAAAGCATCTAAAGACAAATGTCGTCCAGTACTATTAGAACCGATTACTTTAGTTGAAATTACAGTACCTGAAGAATATGTAGGTAATGTTATTGGTGACTTATCAACTCGTCGTGGACGTATTGATGGGCAAGAACAACGCGGAAACGTTATGGCAATTAGAGGATTTGTTCCACTAGCTGAAATGTTTGGATACGCTACTGCTCTTCGTTCTAATACTCAAGGCCGTGGTAATTATACAATGCAATTTGATCACTACGAAGAATGTCCAAGATTTGTTGCTGAAGAAATTATTAAAAAACGTAATTCTTAATAAATTCTTTTGTAATATTCTTGCAAAAAAATTATAATTATTTTATAATATAAATGTAAAACAACAATAAATTGAAAGGAAAAATAAAAAAATGGCAAAAGAAAAATTTGTACGTACTAAACCCCATGTAAACATTGGTACAATCGGACACGTTGACCATGGGAAAACAACTCTTACTTCTGCTATCACTACAGTTTTAGCACAAAAAGGGTTATCACAAAAAATGGATTATGACCAAATCGATGGTGCTCCAGAAGAAAAAGCACGTGGTATAACTATCAATACTTGCCACGTTGAATATGAAACTGAAAAACGTCACTATGCACACGTTGACTGCCCAGGACATGCTGACTATGTTAAAAATATGATTACTGGTGCTGCTCAAATGGATGGTGGTATCATTGTTATCGCTGCTACAGATGGACCTATGGCTCAAACTCGTGAACACATCTTATTAGCTCGTCAAGTAGGTGTTCCTCGTTTAGTTGTATTCTTAAATAAATGCGATATGGTTGATGATGAAGAATTATTAGACTTAGTTGAAATGGAAGTTCGTGACTTATTAAATGAATATGATTTCCCAGGAGATGATATTCCAATCATTCGTGGTTCTGCTTTAAAAGCATTAGAAGGAGATCCTGCATATCAAGCAAAAATTATGGAATTAATGGATACTGTTGATGAATATATTCCTGACCCAGTTCGTGAAACTGATAAACCATTCTTAATGCCTGTTGAAGACGTATTCTCAATCACAGGTCGTGGAACAGTTGCTACAGGACGTGTTGAACGTGGTGTAGTTAAAGTTGGTGATGAAGTTGAAATCGTTGGTATTAAGGAAACTCGTAAGAGTGTTGTTACTGGGGTTGAAATGTTCCGTAAATTATTAGACCAAGCTGAAGCTGGAGATAACATTGGAGTATTATTACGTGGTGTTTCTCGTGAGGAAGTTGTTCGTGGACAAGTGTTAGCTAAACCTAAATCAGTTAGTCCTCATAGCGAATTCAAAGCTGAAGTTTACGTATTATCAAAAGAAGAAGGTGGACGTCATACACCATTCTTCACAAACTATCGTCCTCAATTCTATTTCCGTACAACTGATGTTACTGGAGTTATTGAATTAGAACCTGGTACAGAAATGGTTATGCCTGGTGATAATACTCGTATGAACGTTAAGTTAATTCACCCAATCGCAGTAGAAAAAGGAACTAAATTCTCTATTCGTGAAGGTGGACGTACAGTAGGTGCTGGTAGCGTTTCTGAAATCGCTCAATAGTGATGATAAAAAGGAAGGATATCCTTCCTTTTTTTGTTTTAATTTATTTATTAACACATCTTTGTTATTCAATTAAATTTGTTCTATTTATTTTTGCGTATTTAAAAAAAGTTCCTTTAGTCATATTTAACAAATTGATTGCTTTACGATATGATATTTGTTTCGAATGATATAATGCAACTACTTCATTGAAATTGTTTGGTAAAACATATTTTGGCCTTCCCATGTGAATTCCTTTTTCTCTAGCAATTCTAATTCCTTCTGCTTGACGTTGCTTAATATTTTCCCTTTCATTTTGAGCAACAAAAGATAATATTTGTAAAACAATATCACTAATGAATTTACCCATTAAGTTTTTCCCTTCAACCCGAGTATCTAATAGTGGCATATCCAATACCAAAATATCACATTCTAAAGTTTTAGTGATGTCAATCCATTCTTGGATAATTGCATCATAATTTCTACCTAATCGATCAATAGATTTTATAATTATTAAATCACCTTTTTTTAAACGTTTTTTTAAAAGTTGATATTTTGGCCTATTAAAATCTTTGCCACTTTGTTTATCGATATAGATTTGTTTTTTTGATAACCCCAATTTATACATCTCTTCCATTTGACGATCAATATTTTGAGTAATTGACGAAACTCTTACATAAGCATATTTCATATGTATACCTCCTTGAGATAATTATACAAAAAAAATAAGTCTAAATTGTAGTTAGGAATGTAACAATTTACCAGACATACATTATACCATAAATATCTTTGTTAAAGACTTTACAAAAAACTTCAATTGTGATATAATAAGAAAGAATGAGAATGGGTAACTATTACTCACCTTGCTTTATTTAATAAAGTAAAGCCGATAGACCAGAAGGAGGAAGAAAAAATGAAAAAATACGAAGTTATGTACATCATTCGTCCAGAAGTTGAAGAAGAAGCACGTAATGCCTTAATCACAGAAATTAATAATATTTTTACTGCTAAAGCTTCAACAGTTGAAAAAGTAAACGAATGGGGTTTAAGAGAATTAGCGTATGAAATTAAAGGTTGCCACAAAGGTTATTACGTATTATTAAATGTTAATGCCACAGTGGAAGCGGTTGATGAATTTACTCGTATTGCTAATATCAAAGAAAATATTATTCGTTACATTACTGTTGCTGAATAATAGGAGGTACAAATGAATAGAGTTGTTTTAGTTGGAAGATTAACTAGAGATCCTGAACTAAGAACATCAGGCAGTGGAAACTCTTTCGTAAATTTTAGTATTGCGGTTAATCGTAATTATACATCTAATAATGGAGAAAGAGAAGCAGACTTTATCAATTGTATTGCTTTTAATAAACAAGCAGAAAATTTAAGCCGTTATATTCGCAAAGGTGGACTTATAGGTATTGATGGACGTTTACAAACAAGAAGTTATACAGCACAAGATAATACTAAACGTACAGTTATGGAAGTAATTTGTGATACTATTAATTTTTTAGAACCAAAGAATGCTGGTGCTCCAAGAAATTCTAGTAATGAATATGATTATATGGATTATTCACCATATGATATGCCTAATACACCAAAATATAACAATAACTATCAACAAAACAATGGTTACCAAAATAATAATAATAATAATAATAATTATCAAAACAATGGTTACCAAAATAACAATTACCAAAGACCACAAAATAATGGTCCCAAAGATTTAGCTGATGAGATTCAAAATCAATTCGGTATAACAGATGATGATTTACCATTTTAGGAGGAATTAAAGATGGCAGTATTTAAAAGACGCAAAAAAACTTGCTATTTCACAGATAATAAAGTTGAAAAAATTGATTGGAAAGATGCTGATTTACTAAAAAGATTCATTTCAGATCGCGGTAAAATTTTACCAAGAAGAATCACTGGTACTAAAGCAATTTACCAAAGAGAACTTGCAGTTGCAATTAAACGTGCTCGTCATATGGCTTTATTACCATTTGTTAGAGAATAGTTTAAAATTGAGATCATACAAAATAAATTCGGCGAAATGTTACAAAAATAATTCGTTAAATTTATCGCGTGTGTAATAACAAAATAGCAAAAAATAAAAGCTTAACATTTAATCGTGTTAAGCTCTTTTGTATACTTTAATATTTGACATTAATAGTTAATTATAATGTGAGTTTTAGTTAATATTCTTGAATTTTTATTGTGCAAATTTATAACTAATATTTATCCCAGTTCTTGTTTAAAAAACGTACACTTTAATGTACGCTTTTCTTGACGAACATGAATTAAAATGGTATAATCAGTATATAATATTAACGGATGGTGATTAATTATGATGAATACTAATATAACAAATGCTAGAGCAGAACTATACAAACTTGCTTCAAGTTGTATTAAATACAATAATATTATCAATATAAATACTAAGGAAGGAAATGTAATAATGATGAGTGAAGAAGATTATAATAATCTTATCGAATCATTATATTTAGCAGGAATTCCAGGAATGTATGAAAGTATTGTAGAAGGATCTAATACAAAACTTGAAGATTGTGAGAAAATCAAATGGAAATAGTATTTACAAAGCAAGCTATAAAAGATTTTGAAAAAGTGAAACAAAATCCTATTATTTATAAAAAAGTTATATCATTACTTGATTTGCTTGAACTAAATCCATACACTAGCCCTCCTTCATATGAAAAACTTATAGGAATTAATAATACATACTCTAGAAGAATTAATTTACAACATAGATTAGTATACCAAATTTATGAAAAGGAACAAACAGTTAAAATAATTAGAATGTGGACTCATTATGAATGAAAAGTAACAAGTTGTTTCAATTTTTTATGTTTTATTAATAAACTAGTGGTAATAAACAGCGTAAATATCAATTAACGTTAGGCGTCTACTTACTAAATAAAGCTAATGACTTCATACTTTATGAAGTTTTTTTTAAATGCTAAAATGCTACTTATTGTCTTTTTTTACCAATAGGACAAATACGTCCTGTCAGCGAAGCTGACTAAGCTCTACTAAAAAAATCTATCAAAATTATGTACAAATTTATCAAAACACGACATAATATATGCGAGCTGCAAAAACGAATTATTTTTGTATCAAATTGTCTGGAGGAGTTTGTGCGGCTACAAATACTGAGATCATACAAAATAAATTTGGCGAAATGTTACAAAAATGATTCGTTAAATTTATCGCGTGTGTAATAACAAAATAGCAAAAATAAAAGCTTAACATTTAGTAATGTTAAGTTATTTTTTTATATCATATATTAATATCGTGTGTTATATACAAGAATATGTTTGTAAATTAATTAAAGTATAGTAAAATGATTTTATGCATAATTTATTAATAATTAAGAAAACTATATTTAAAATATATCTAGTAATTTTGCAATTTAAGTATTATTTTATATAATTTTCATAAAATGCTTTAATATAATGATAATAATTTTAATTATTATTATAGACAAATATAATATATAGTATTTATAACTTGCATTAAGAAATTAGTTATGTTATAATTTTAATAGCAAATATTGTGTATTTACACAAAAAAGGAGAACTAACATGTTTCGAAGAACTAAATATTTAAATCAACTTATAGAATTGAAAGATAATTCACGGGTTAAAATAATTACTGGAATAAGAAGATGTGGAAAATCTTTTTTGTTAAAAAATATATTTAAAGAATATTTAATTAATAAAGGAGTAAAATTAGATCATATAATCTTTCTAGAATTAGACGATTTTAGTAATAATTTTTTATTAAATCCGTTAAGTTTAAATGATTATGTAAGAAACCAAATAATTGATAGTGATAAATATTATTTAATAATAGATGAAATTCAAAAGGTAATTCCCATAATTAATCCTATTCTCACAAATGGTAAAATTGTAAAAGCAAGTAATAAAGATGAAGATGTGATTAATTTTACATCTATTATATTAGGACTATTAAAGTTGGAAAATATAGATATTTATATTACAGGTAGTAATTCAAAATTTTTAAGTAGTGAAATTATGACAGAATTTAGAGATAGAGGCGATGAAATACATATAATGCCTCTAACATTTAAGGAGTATTGTGAGGGATTAAATATTTCTGATTATGAAAAAGCCTTTGGTGAGTATTTGATATATGGTGGTATGCCACTTGCTGTGACATATGATAAAGTTGAAAGAAAAGAAAAATATTTAAATGATTTGTTTGATCTAACTTATAATAAAGATGTAGAAGAACATAATGGTATTAAAAATGTTCATGAATTGGAATTACTAACTAAAGTACTTGCTAGTAATGTAGGAAATTTAACTAATTATATTACTATTACAAACACATTTAATTCTGAATTAAAGGTGAATATTAGTAAAGACACAATTAATGATTATATCAAATACTTAAGTGATGCTTTTATAATTTCTAAGGTTGATAGAGTTGATGTTAGGGGAAGAAAACATATAGGAGCACAATACAAATATTATTTTGTTGATAACGGTTTAAGAAATTCTAGATTAGATTTTTTACATCATGATTATGGCCATGTAATGGAAAATATAATATTTAATGAATTAAAATATCGTGGATATACTGTAGAAATTGGAGTTGTTGAAGTATATAGTAAAAATAAAGAAGGTAAAACTTTTCGACAAAATTTTGAAACTGATTTTGTCGCTTCGAAAGGAAATAATAAATATTATATACAATCAGCATATTCAATTTATGATGAGCAAAAATATGAACAAGAAAGAAAGTCATTAATTAATATAAAAGATTCATTTAAAAAAATAATTATCACAAGAGAATCATTGCCAATTAGAAGAGATGAAAAGGGAATTGTTATAATGGGTATTGTTGAATTTTTACTAGATGAAAATTCTTTAGATAAATGATTAATATTATAACAATTAAACGTGCTCGACATATGGCTTTATTATCATTTGTTGATGATAGTTTTTTGAAATTGTGAGATTATACAAAATAAATTCGACAAAATGTTACAAAAATAATTCGTTAAATTTATCGTGTGTGTAATAACAAAATAGCAAAAACTAAAAGCTTAACATTTAGTAGTGTTAAGCTCCTTTTTTTATTCTATATTCATTAAGGTTAATAAAAAAAAGAATTATGAAAGGTTCATAATTCTAAATGTAAGTATGTAATAATAATATCAATTATTAATTTAAATGAAATAAGTAATGGATATTAGTCAGAATATGTTTTGGTGATAGCTAGAAAAAAAGTTAAAAATATTAAAACTATTAATGCTTGCTCAAATTGTATAAAAATAAAGATACATATAATATATTTTTAAAAATGTAAATGTATTGACAGTTTGATATAATTAGTGCAAAGGCGGTGCATTTATGGGCTCTTATTCATACATTATGGCACTACTACAGTAAAATCAAGCACCTTAATA
>CAYLLO010000027.1:0-18863 GCA_964384805.1 uncultured Staphylococcaceae bacterium
CCTCGGTATTGTTAGATAAAAAAATTGATTGGGTCAATCGAAGTGTTTTTACAACGCTTGCGATGGTATATATTGTTTATGGTAAAACAATATTTGAAAACTGGTTATATCGTGCTATTGGTCTTAATTTAATTAATTTTGATGATTATCAAAGGGCAATAGTCAACGCGAAAAACGAAGAGTTAGGTGTTTTAGATTTTGATAATGATGTTTTTAAAAAAGAAGGTGAAAAATTAATTAAAGAATATGAAGATTTAAACGGTGTATTAAAAGCTTTTATCAAGAAAGAATGGGAGGAATAAAAATGAAAAAAGAATTGTTGATAAATGGTAGTGTAGTAGAATTACGAAACGGTTTAAAATATTTATACGTAGATGGAACGCTTTTATGTGTTGATTCATTAGGTGAGGCAGAAGACATTGATGATTATGACGAAGAGTTATTTAGTTTATACGATGCTCAATATGATGTTATGAAAATTCATGTTGATCCAAAATGCTCTGTAGGTCTTTTGAGTAAATCATTGCGAGATGTTTTTTGGAATGCTAAGTGGATGTGGATTAGAGGAGAAGAGAAAGAAAAATGTGAAAATTGTAATATTATTGAATCTTTTTCCGAAACGATGTTATTGGTTTTGAAATTATTAGATGATTCTAAAATTGAAGAGGCTAAGTTTGTAATGAAGAATTTTTTAGATGAAAGAAAATAATTGGTAAAAATTACCAGTAATATTTTAGTTGATTAAAAATTATAAAAATAATATAATCTACGTGGGTAGATGGATATGGAGTAATATATGAATTATTTAGATGAAGCAATAAAAGTTTTTTTAGAACATCAAAAAGTGAAAAATAAAATTGAAACAGTTAGGTATTATGAATCACATTTGCGGATGATTTATGAGTTTTTAGGTAACATTAAATTAGATAATTTAACTGCAGAACAATTAACTAAGTTTATTTTATCTCAACGTTCTAAAGGATTATCAAATAATACGATTAATAAACGTATAGCAGCTTTGAAAGAAGTATATAATTATTTTAATGTTGAATATCCAGGAGCAGAGCGGTTGAAACAAAAAAAGAAAAGATTTGACTACTTAACAAGCGAAGAGTTGAAAGATTTTGTTTCCTGGATAAGAAAAAGTAATTTATCTGAAGAAAATAAATTGATTTTATTTTTACTTATTGATACAGGTATTAGACGTAAAGAACTTGTCAATATTTTGATTGAAAATATAGATTTTAAAAACAAGTCTATTTTATTAACTACAACGAAAACTGATGTTGATAGAGTTGTTTATTTTAGTGATTATACTAAAAATATTTTATTGAATTATATTACTTCAGTATCAGGTTTATTATTTAAAAATAGAAATGTTAATTCCATTTCTAAATTGTTTCAAAAAATACAAAAAGAGTATAATGAAAAAATTCACCCGCATATGTTACGGCATACTTTTGCCACCAATGCTTTGGCTAATGGTTTGCCACTTCCATATTTACAAGCGATATTAGGTCACGAAAATATATCAACTACTGCGATATATTTACATTGTGCGGATGAATTAGTTAAAAAGTCTTATGAAAAGATAGTTTTTTATTAAAAAAAAATGTGTTTATTATTTTTTTTCTTGACAAACAAAAATAATAGTTTTATAATTGAGTTGGTTTTTGTTAAACTATAATAATTTTAGGCAACGGACTTTGACTCCGTCATTCCACTAGTTCGAATCTAGTAAGGCCTACCATATATTAAAATTATTTAAGACAACTAAAAGGTTGTCTTTTTTTGATTGTTTTTAGGCAACCTTCTTCCTAGGTTGTCTATTTTTATTTATGAGGAGATTGATATGGAAAAAGAAATTAAATATCGAATTGTCTTTTACAAAAAATAAAAAAAATTTTACAAAAAAGTTAGGTAATATAGATATAATCACCGAAAAATATATTAATTATATTTTTGAGCAAGAAAGTATTGTTGAATTAACACTAAAAGTATTTATAAAAACAGAAAAGATACTCCTGTTTATGTTAGGAGTGGTGTAATTACTAGGAAAGTTAAAATTTATGAAAATAAACCTAAATTCAATTGGTGTTTATTATAAGAAGATTTTAAAAATGTGAAAGTAAAAATCAAAAATAAGAAATATAAAAAAGACCAAAGATTAGTCTGCTGAGCGTTAACTCTAGAGTAATAATACTCATTTAATCTTTGGTACTATTATTTTATCACGGAAACGTAAAAAAGTAAAGTAAAAAATTATGATGAATTAAAATAAACACACATCAAAAGAAATAGATACTCAAAATAATGGTACATCCGAAGATAATATGGTATAATATAATTATAATGAGCTAATTATATTGGTGATAAGAGGTGTAGTATGACAACAGCAATTGAGTATTTACAAGCCCTAGAAGATGAACTAAAATATTTGCCAGCTAAAGAAACACATAAAATAATTCAAATTTACCGGGATAAAATAAATAATGCGTTAGATTATGGGGACAAAATTGAAAAGATTTTAAAAGATTTACCAAGTCCAGCTGAAGTTGCTAAGGGAATATATGATAGTAAAAAAGTCAATTATTTAGATAAACGTCAAAAAGAATATCGTCGTAAAGAACTGATTAATGGACTTACATCATTAATTCTTGCTGTAGTTGTTATATTAATATTCGTGGGAATTATTGGTTATCTAAGTATTGTGTCCTTTAATATGTTAGAAATAATTCCTAAATTTGCTAGCCGTGATAGAATAATTATGGGGGGGTTTGTGGTTGCCTATTTTATTGCTATGTTTTTAGTAATTATTTATTTACTAGATTTAGGAATTATGATTTCTATGTTTTTATTATGTAAATTTTTACAATTATTTAGCAATTTAAAAATAGATTATGAACAATTACAAAATTTTTCGATATCGGGTTTATTTGAAAAATGGACAAAGAAAAAGAATTTTTTAGGCAGAATATTACTTGTTATGGGAGTCATAATGGTTATTTTAGGGGCTACAAGTATTGTAAGCGATGGTTACTTAAATCGCTCATTTACTGATGTGGTAACTGAAGAAAATGAAGAAATTATAGAAGTACCCAATGATATAACAGAAATTGTTTTAGAAAATACCAATGCTAAAGTAATTCTTCAAAAAGGAGAAAATTTTAGAATAATTAAAAATTCTGAATTTAATCGTCATTTTACGGCAGAAAAGAAAGAACAACAATTAATTGTTTCTTTTGATGAAAAACAAAATTATGATTTTTTAGGATTATTAAATGAACCAACGATTGTCATTAAAATGGAAGTCCCCCAAGAAGTTGTACCTAATTTAAATATTAAATTGAATACGGGAACAATAACCCTTGAAGACATTGAACTTGATAAAGTAGTTATTGGATTATCAAGTGGTGATATTACTTTAAAAAATGTAAATATTTTAGAATTTAGTTTGGAAACTGAAAATGGAAAATTAAATAGTAATTCCTGCTATTATGATAAAGCAACTTTAAATATTGGACAGGGTCGATTAGCAAGTAGTGATGATACCTATGGTAATGCAGAGCTTAATAATGGTTCTGGGGAGATAGCTATTAAAAATAACACATATGAGGCTTTAAAACTTCATAATACAAGTGGAACAGTAGTAATTCAAAAGAGTAATATCAAAGTTTATGATTATGAATCTGTAGCCGCTATTCTCACAATGTCAGAAATTGATGCTGAGTATTTTAATTTAACATCTAAAAATGCTTCACAATTTACTTTTACGGATTTGGAAGCAACCTTGTTTACTTTTGATTTGAATACAGGATATATTAATATGAGTAAGATTATAGGAGATATTAATGTTGTTAAATCTTTAAGTAATATTACAATTAGTGAATTGGTTGGTGATGTTAATTGTAATATTGAAAACTCAACTTTTGCTGTATATAATTCAATCTTTGAAAATTTAAAAGCTAACTTAACTAGCTGTAATTTAGATTTAGATAATGTAACAATTGATAAAATCGAAGTAGTAGCTCAAAATACTCAAGCAATTTGGTTAGATGTTTATAGTGAAAATATTAACTTAGATTTTAATAAGTGTAATTTAGAATATTATAATAATTTATCAAAGACAGTAGGTAATATATATATAAAAAATGTTAATAGCAATTGTGATATCGATCAAACGGTTAAATATAAAGATATGGTGATAGAATGATTAAAAAAATATTAGGGTATATATTATCAATTACGGGGATTCTTGGATTTTTAAGTCTTTATTTTTTGATAGTATTCTTTAAAGATAATGATAATATTGGATATATTATTATGGTGATAGGGTATATTGTTATCTCGATTTTTATAATTGGTATTAGATTAATCAAAAAAAATAAAAAACAGGTTCATTGAACCTGTTTTAACCTTTTATTCCGGGAGTGGTCAAATTCTCATTATTGATAATATTATCGACCTTTTCCTTGTCTAATAATTTTAAACTAATAATAACCTCGGGAATAGCTCGTTCTTCATCATTGGCTATGGATACAACTTGACAAGCTTTTTCATAACCAATGTGGGGAATGAATGCCGCAATAATACTATTACTTTTCATAACATTATCTAAGCAGATATCTTTATTCACTGTTAATCCTTCGACGCAAGATTCCCTAAATGTTCTAATACAACGTCTGATGAGCGTTAAGGCTTCAAATAAGGAGTATAAAATAATTGGTTGAAAAGGGTTATACTCTAATTGGGCAGCTTCAACGGCATGGGCGATAGTAGCATCAGTTCCATATACGAAATATGCAACTTGATTAACAACTTCTGGAATTACGGGATTATTTTTTTGAATATTGAGGGTTGAAGAAAGTTGTATAACTGGGAGATTAATCTCTTTTAACATATCTAACAATCGGAAATCACTAGCTATTTTGGATAAATCTACGGCTAAATTGCGAAGTGCTCCGCTTAAAGATAGAAAAGCATCCATATTATAAGTTGTTTCAATTAAGTTTTTAGATATTTTAAACTCTTCACCAGTGTATTTATTAATGTAAAATACAACTTTTTTAGCATATTTTGTGTCGGTACTTAAACCTGTTCCGATAAGATTAGCTCCCATATTTAATTCATACATCCCGCCAAGCATTTGTTCAATACGTTTATAATTTTTCGAAATAGTATAAGCGTAGGCTTGAAATTGTTGACAATAGGTCATAGGAACAGCTTCTTTCAAATGAGTCCTTCCAATTTTTAGAACATTTGTATATTGTTCTTTTTTATCTAAAAAGGCATTTTGTAGTTTTTTTAGTTCGACCAATAATTTTTTGGTCATTCGGACGGCAGCAATTTTCCCTGCTGTTTGAATGACATCATTTGATGATTGACCAAAATTAACGTGATCTAACGGATGAATATATTCATAAGTTCCTCGATTTCCACCCAACATTTCATTAGCTCGATTGGCAATAACTTCATTAGCGTTCATATTCATTGAAATTCCGCCGCCACCTTGAATTAAATCAGTGATGAATTGGCCATGTAAGCGACCATTTAATATTTCATCACAAGTTAAAAGAATAGCCTTAGCTTGTTTATCGGTTAAAATTTTGCTGTCTGCATTAGCTTTCGCCGCCGCTTTTTTCACAATTGCTAGCCCTTTAATCATTTGACGATTAAGCCCTTTTTTTGTAATGCCAAAATTTTCTTTACCTCTCAAAGTATGTATTCCATAATAAGCATCTAGGGGTATTTCTTTTTCACCAATTAAATCTTTTTCAATACGTACTCTCATATTGACCTACCTTTCTGATATTATGCATAACTATATGAATAATATCACAAAATGATAAAATAGTAAAATAAAGTGATATTGATAATTTTTAAATCATAAAATAAAGTGGTGATATAAATGATCATGAAAGTAACTAAATCTACCAAAGTATTTGGAGATATATATATAAGTGGCTCTAAGAATGCTGCGTTACCATGTCTTTGTGCGGCATTATTAACTAAAAAAACTGTAAAACTAAGAAATGTGCCAGAAATAGAAGATGTTAATAACCTATTATCCATCATTAAAAGTTTAGGGGTAAGAGTTAAAAAAAAGGATGATGAGGTAACTATTTGTGCAAGAAAGATTAAACAAAACGTTTTAAATGAATTAGTAGAAAAATTACGAGGGTCCTATTATTTAATAGGTGCTATTTTGTCACGTTATCCTAAATTAAAAATTAAATATCCTGGGGGATGTGATTTAGGGGGCAGACCAATTGATTATCATCTCGCAAGTTTAGAAAAACTAGGTTTTGAAGTAGTAAAAAAAAGTGATTATTTAGAAATAAAAGAAAATTTAAGAAGACCTAATACGATTACTTTTCCTCATGTTTCCTTAGGTGCTACCATTAATGTCCTCTTGTTGTCAAGTCGAATTTTCGGAGAAACTATTATTACTAATCCTTCTTTAGAACCAGAAGTTATGTGTGTCATAGAGATGTTGAAAAAAATGGGAGTTAATATTGAAATTCACAATAAGCAAATTATGATATATGGTGTTAATAAACTAGAAGGGACGGTCCATAATATAATATATGATCGAATCGAGGCGGGGAGTTATTTATTTTTAGCAGGGGCTATTCCTCATAGTAAAGTTGTTATTCATAATATTAATCCGAAAGATTTAGAAATTGTTATTGTTGTAGCTAGGCGAATGGGCATTAAAATCAAAAAAGAAGAAAACAAAATAATAGTTGAAGGAGCAAAAATAATCCAAAAAACGAATATTTTAATTGGACCATACCCCTTTTTTCCAACAGATTTACAACAAATAATAACGGTAATTTTAACCAAAGCGACTAGAAGTTCACAAATAGAAGATCCAATTTTTCCTAATAGAATTGCCCATTTAAAAGAATTAAGAAAAATGGGGGCATATGTATATGATTATAACCATATTATATATATTAAAAATAGCAAGCTAAAAGCCGCTAAAGTAGTTGCTACAGATTTAAGATGTGCTTTTGCTTTAATTATTGCGGGAGCCATGGCAAGTGGAACAACATATATCAGAAATATTGATTATTTATTTAGAGGATACGTTAATCCCATTGAAAAATTGAAGAATATAGGGATAAATGTAGAATTAATGTAATAAATAACTTTTAAAATATAAGATTATGTGGTAAAATTATTTGAGGTGAATATTATGAATATGATAAGTTTGATCATCAATATCGGATTTTTGGTTGGTTTAATAGCTGTCTTACTAAATGGCTTTGTGAAAGGTTTTTGGAATAAAACAAGATCTTCAATAGCTCTAGCAATTGGAATAATTTTATTGTTTATTTTTATGAATCCACTTTCTAATGTTTTAGCCAATATGAAATTAAGTTTTTTAGATGGTTCATTAAATGATGCCATAATAAGATGGTTAGGAGAGGCCTTAAATAATGGAATGGAAATTGGTGAAGATAGTGAACTATATAAATTATGTAGTAGTTTATCATTGTCATTGATTAAAATAATTGTTTTACTAGGAGGCTTCATAATTATTCTATTATTGTTTGTTCCGCTTACTCTTTTAGTTTTAAGACTAATTTTAGGTAAAGATGAACATCATAAAACTTTAGGTTTTCGCTTTTTAGGAATGGGGATTAGTTTAGGACAATATTTAGTTTGTACATTTCTTCTTATGTTACCTATATATGGATTTAGTTCCCTATTATTGACATATGAAAAAGAATTAAGTGAATCACTAGATGCCGAAGAGGTAGTAGTAGTTGCGGAAGAAATAGATAAAACCGTTCCTAATATACTGAATAAAGCTTTGGGTAAAAATACTGCTGTTAATACTTTAGGAACATTAACTAAAGTAAAAAATGAACATGGAACAATTAATGTGATTAAGGAAGTACAAAATATTGAACCGCTTGTGGCAATTTTATTGGAAAATCAAAGTGATGTAGATGCTAATATTTTACAAATTTTAGTGGATAATCAAGAAAAAATTGTTGAATTTGTTAAAACGACCAATATTTTAGAAACGTTTATGCCCGCAGTTATTGAAATATTAGAAGCTAATGGTTCACTTGAAAATATTAATGTTCAAGAACTTAAGAAAATTGACTTTAAAAATGATAAAGAACAACTGGCCATAACCATTGAAGTGGTTTGTGAATTTGTTGAAGAAACGAATTTTTCTTTAGCTCAACCTATGGAAGTTTTAAGTAATAAAGCTTTGCCTTCTGCTTTAAAATCGTTAGGAGAGGCCTTAAAAAATACTAGCTTTGTAGATTTATTGTTAGAATTACTTCAAAACATTATTAATGACAATCTAGATACCGAAACTAGTGATTTGAAAGAATTGATGGCGGTTTTAGATTTAACCAAAATCGAAAAAGAGAATTTGCCTAATGATTTGTACTTAGTAGGACAAATAATTAATTCACTTAGTGATTTGGGAATTTTAAATGAGGAAATAGATTTCTATGGACATCCAGAAGAACTAAAAATATTAATAAGTGCAATATTAGATTTTTCTTTAGTTAAGGGAAATGAAGCAACGATTATCGATGATATTTTAAACATTGGAGAAATTAAATCTCAATTTTCGTCTGTAGGAATAGAGATTAATTATAAAGATATAGACTGGCAACAAGAAAAAGAGCATTTGATGTCTATTGTTGAAGGTCTAAGTTATGCACATCAAAACATTGAAAATTTTGATTTAGCTAATTTTCAAACTTATCTTTTAGATTGTAGTTATCATCAATATATCGAAAAACTACTAAAATCTTTAAGTAGAACATCATTAATAGATTTTTCATTTGTAACAACATTTATTGAGGAAGCCCTAGATTCATATGGTTTTAGTGTATCAATTAATAAAGAAAATTTACCAACTACGGGTAACTGGGATGAAGAAATTGATAGTTTGTTAAAAGTGGTAGGATTAGTATCTCAAATAGAAGATATTATCAGTGATTATGAAAATAAGACTAAAGAATTGGGTGAGTTATTAGAGGCTATGTGTTCTTCAAGTATTTTAAATCCAATTGTGAAAGATATATTAAATCAAGTTATTGATTCATCAGGGATTATGGTGGATATAACTAATTTAAATATTAACCAAATTACTTCATGGACTTATGAACTTCAAACGCTATTAGAATTGAAAACCGAATTAGCAGAAAATGGAAAAGAATTAACTACTTTACCAGCAGAAGACATAGAATTAATTTTAAATAAAGCAACAGGGACTGTTACAGAACCTTGTTATGTAGCTAGTTATATTGTTGGAACATTAATAAATACTGAATTAAAAGAAATTTTAAGTGATGAAACTTATCAACAATTAATTGGTAAACATGATTTAACACAACCTCAAATTTTAAGAGAGTTAACATCCGATATTGTAGATGCTATTAGATTAAGTAAAGCATTAGAGGAAGTTAAAGATACTAAAGATATTACCCCAAAACAAGTAACTGATTTATGTGATATATACTCTTCAATAGAGGCTAGTAATGTTATTACTAGTGCTGTTATTAAAGATATCATAAAAGATAGTGATATTGAGTTAACGGATGATGAGTTGGCCCAAGTATCATATGAGGTAGAAGTGGCATTTTTAGAGGAAGTTTTAACAGCCATTGCTGAAGATGCAAGTGAGGCTGAAATAAACGAATTAATAGCAAAAGCCGAAGAAGAAACGGTGGTTGCTATTGCCATTATTAATAAATATTTTCGATAAAAATGGAGGATTAAACCTTCATTTTTTATTTTTTTAATAAAAGAATATTTCCTATTTGTAAAAATATTCTTTTAAAAAAATCCTCAATACGATTACCCCTTTCGAAAATAGACATACGTTGGTAGTTTGATTTACTTGCAAAAAAAAGGATTATTTTGTATAATAAGAAGGTAAATGTAAGAAAGAGAGGACATTTGTCAATGCCAAACGCGAACACAATTGGGCTAATATTTGGATTAATTATGATTCTCATATTGGTACTAGGAGCACTTTGGGGATTTTTAGCTGGTTTAAAAAGAGAACTAAAGTGCTTAGCAGTATTTGTAGTGGTTCTTAGCTTGTCATGGATAATCTTTGGAGCGAATGCATCGCTCGATAAAGAGGTTATTTTTGGCTTGTCAGGTATCGTTAATGGTATCTTAGGAACTCCAGCTGAATTACAGACATGGCGAGAAATTAGTTTGTATTTTGGACAAAATAGTTTAGGACTTAAGGAAACTTTAATAGAAGGTACAGAGACTTATAATTTATTTATGGGTGTTGTTGGTATGGTTGTTAGAGGAGGATATCTAACATTAGGTACCGTTCTAGCAATGGTATTAAGTGGAGTTATTAGACTAATTAGTCATTTAGGAGAATTAATTATTCGCACTATAAGATGTCAAAAACAAAAAGCAGAAAAAACAATTGCTCAAACGGATGAAGAAACTAAAAAATCGAAGAGACTTGCTCTTGGAAATCGTTTTTTTGGAGCAGGAGTTGGATTTTTAAAATCTTGCTTAATTGTCATTTTAATTTGTGCCCCAGTAGCGGGAATTGTTTCTGTGGTAAGTAATGTAGAGGATGAAACTGTAGATGAGATTGAACAAATTACTATGGGAGCTCCAGCAGATGGAACGATGATAGATTGGATTTTTGAGGCAGTTGAGGCTCTTGATGATAACGTATTTGTTGAAATGATTCAATCCACAGAAGTTGTTTTTGGAAAATCCTTAAGTGATAGTATTTTTGATACTTCATTTTATATTGAAACAGATGATGAAGTAGTATATTTACGCGAAGAATTGGTAAAATTAATAGATATAGTCAATAGAGTTTTACCAACTTATGATCAAAAACAAAAAATACCATTTGATATTTGGAAATTAAGTGACGAAGAGTTAGATGGCCTATTTGATATTTTAGCAGAGTCTAAACTAGTTCAAAGTGCTATACCAATTGCTTTTGAATATGCTGGACAAATGGATAACATACAAGTAATGTTACAAGAAGCAGGGCTTAGTAATTTAAATAGTTTTGTCCAAGAAGTGGATTGGGATAAAGACTTAGTGCCATTACTTCAAACAATTAAAAAGGCCTTAAGAGTTGTTAATTTAAATGAAGAGTTAAATATTATGGATTTAAATTCTGATACTCTTCGTGATTTAATTAATACTATTGGGGTAACTACTTTCTTCCAAAGATTAATGCCAATTGTGGTTGATATATCTTTGTCATTATCGATAATTGAAAATTTTGCGGGAAAAATTGAAAACATCAGTGGTAGTTCAATTAGTTTTGATTGGAAAGATGAATTAATTAATTTAATTGATGTTTATGAAATTCTTCAAGAATTAAATATTGATATAAAAAATGTTAATTTACAATGGTTAGTTAATTTAGTAAATAATGAAGAAAGCTTTGCGATTGTTAAAAAAGCAATTGCTGAATTAACTACTGGTGAATTATTTGGAAATGTATTAATTCCTATTCTTGATCAAGCAATTGAACACCAAATTGAAGTTCAAGGATTAGATGAATTTAAAAACTTGTTATCAATTATTAAAATGGAATCTACTGATTGGAATCATGATTTACCAATTGTCTTAGAAATGGTTGGCCTATTATCAAAGATTGGAGTTATTGGTAATAATATTAAACTTAATGAGTATGAAGCAATGCATAGTTTAGTAGATGCTTTCTTCGAATTAGTTATTTTAAGTGATAAAGTAAAAGTATCGGTTGATACAGTGGATTTAAAAACGTTAATAATTGAGGCAGCCCTTCGCCAATTCAAATTCTTAGATATTGGAGAAATCGAATTTGAATTAATTGAATTACGTGAAGAAATAGACTGGACACAAGAAAAAACTAATATTCATAAATTAATTAATACTTTTGAAAACTTTGCTCAAACAGCTAAAAATCTTCAAGGAATTGAACTTATAAGTATTGCGAATTTTGGTGAATTAAATTTCAATATTTTATTAGATTCTAATCAATTTTGGGATGATGTGATGGATTTATTGGATTCGATAGTTGATTCAAAACTCGTGATGTCTCTTTTACCACATACATTTGAAAAATTCATCTCCCCAATTATTTTTAATCTTGATGGTGAAATCGGAGAACTTGGTTTATTTGATGATATAACATCTAAAAATATTGTTGCAGAATTATATAATTTAGTTTATTTAGCTTTAGATTTAAAAGCTTTAGGCTTATTTGATGTTGAAGCTAGAAATACTTTAGAATATGATTTGGGAGCTCTAGCCTATCATTCTCTTAGTGGATTTTATGAATCAGAATATTTTACTTATCAACCACAAGCAGATGATTTAGCCTTAGTTGATATCGTTGAAAGAATCTTTGCTTCATCTTTATTAAGAGGTAGAGAAGGAAGATTGATAAGAGTTATTTTTGCTTCAGCGTTGAACGTAAATGTTTCTATCGATGAATTAATGTCTGTCAATTATTCAGCAAGTGGCTCAACTAGTGAAAAACAAATTTTAGTTGAGGGAATTAATACTTTAAGACCAATTTTGGAAGATCCAGATTTTGTGATATTCAAAACAGACACAACCACAGGAATTAGAAGTCTTAATATTGCTTATTTCTTAGATAAAGAACATTTAAGTATTGTTTTTGATACGGTAGAAACATTATTTAAATCTCAAATTATAACTTACTTACTTCCAGAGGCGTATAACCAACTTTTGGTTACAAAAGGAATTATTCCAGCTGATTGGGCAGAAATCTTAAAAGTACAATCAACATATTTAGGACTTACTGAAGGTATCACTGCAGATGAACTAAACGAAGATGTTTTAAGCATTATTAAGGCATTAAAAAATATTGTTGAGTTTGGTGTCCTTGATATTTTAGATAGTGAAAAACAAAGAGATGTTAGAATTGATGGTTTAGGATCAATTGTTGCTGATTTAATCGATGTCGTGGTCGGATTGAATATTATAGATGATAAAATTGGAACGGTTGTTTTCAAATTATTAGAAGATAATGCGATTGAAATGGATACCACATTACTAGTTAATTTAGATTGGGATAAGGAATTATTACATGTAAGAGAAATTCTTTTAGATGTTCAAGAACTTTTAGTATTGTGTGGATTTACTACATATGGGGATATTTTAACCTTTATGACTACTTCACCACTCAATATTGCGAAATTCTATAATACGATGACAATCTATTTAGTAGGAACTATTTCTTTAGAATTATACAATTCACAAATATTACATGAAATAGCTTATGAATTTTTGATTAATAAGTTTTTGGTAAATAATACTAATTTCAATACGATGCTACATTTAGATAATTATGATAGTGAGTTATTTAAACAAGATTTATTAATATTATCAGATATTACATATCAATTAATCATTTCTAATCTAACGCCGATTATTGGATCATTTATTTTCCCAACTACTTATAATGGAGTATATGATGTTGATTTAGGAAAAGCTTCTATTGCTTATTTATTAGAAGATATCTTATCTTTGAGAATTGTTAATTTAAACTTATATAGTTTAACAAAATCATTGTTTACTAAAATGGGCTTTACTTATGATTATGCGGATCTATTAGGTGTTAGACTAGTTTATGACTTAAACTTTGATGTACCAAGCGTTTGGGGTCATCAAGAAGATATGCTTAATGCCTTCTCTCAATATAATTTAAGTCTAACCGATGCAGATCTTTTCTATAAAGGAGATGCCATAAAGGTTCGGGAATTTTATTTAGCTCTATTACCAGTATTTAATGGCTCAGAGTTTCCAATTACTGATACCGTTAAACTTAAAGGCTTTATGGCGGCTTTCAATACTGATGTCATAAATGCCTATAAGCAATCAGAAAAATTAAATACTTATGCTTTAGCAATTGCTGATGCTCTAGATATCTTTTCGGAAATGACGATTGGTAAGGCTACCTTAACGCCACTAGTAGAAATAATTGATAAAAAGAATATCAGTTTTGGTGGTACTAAATTATCTAGTATGTTAGAATTTAGAACAGAGTTTACTAAAGATGATATGTTAGGGGATATTAGTATTTTAGCTCAAGTTATTAGAGATGCTGTCGGATTTGATTTAATTAATATTTTACTTCGTGATGCTAATATTAAATGGGTAACAAATACTCTTTCAGCTCAATCGCTAATTGAAAATTTATTTAGCGTGAAATTCTTAGATGCTAATTTTGAAGCACTCTTCAATATTGTGATTTCTATGATGACTAATGGAACCGGCAAAATTAATCTTGCTTCTGATGTAGTATTGGCAAGCGATGGTAAAAAAATTGCTAAGGCATATCCATATCTTGCGGAAATCTTACAAAATACTTTAGAAATTAATAAACTTTCCACAATTAAGAGTTTACAAATAAATTTTGCGAAATTCTTGGTAACTGAACCAGCTCTTAATGTGGTATATGCAGTTAGAGAAATAATCACTGTTACGATTTTAGAAGCGGTAATTCCTGATTTGTTCGCTCTAATGCAAAATAGTAATTTACATGTAACCTTTAAAGAACTAATGAATTTATCAGATATTACTTCTGGTGAAGTATTAGAAGCGGTACAAGATATTACTTACCCACTTGAAGAGCTTTTAAAACTTAATGTTTTAGATTTACTTCAAAAACAAAATATTTATCTTGTAGAAATAAATAAATTACCAGGTATTGTTGAAGATGTTTTAAGAAATAAATATATTACTACTAAACATGCAACCCTTCTTGAAATTGCGCGAATTTTAGTTGGTCTTGATACAACCGCCTTCAATGCTTATAATGTTGATTGGGATAGTGAAGTAACATATCTTGTTGGAGCTATTCAAGATGTAACGGATATAATTGATAATTGTGGATTTGAAACTGCTAATGATATTATTCGTTTGATTAATAACCCTTCAAATGGAAAACAATATTTAACAATAGCTAATGTTGAAGAAGTGATTTCGGCTATTCGTAATTTAGTATCTTCGAAAATTATTGAAGGTTTAGGACTTGGTTTTTATCAATATAAGTTATTACCAAGTATGCAACCTAACTTAAATTCAGCTCTTTATAATTTAATCAAAATAGATGATATATATACTGGGGAAAAACTTTTTGATGATATCGAATTACTACTTCAAATATTAGAAACTTTCATTGATGGTGATTTAATTAAGATTATTGCCGAAGACTATGAGATAAATTATGTCGGAATTACTCATGATGTTCAATCGATTATTAATAATATCTTTAATATGCAATACTTAAGTGATAAGATTGCTTATCTTTATGATTACATTGCGCTAATTATACCAAGCATTAATATCAATTATATCGATTATCTTGATATTAATTTAGCAAGTGATGGAGTTTTAATAAGTGAAGCATACGAAATAATTGCTCCGCTTCTTGATACTGACTTTAACCCTTATCAAACTCTTTCTTCATTTAAACAAGAAGGATTGAAATTTAATTTTGGTGGGGCCTTAGAAGAAGATTTTATCAATGCTATTGAAGGCTTAAAACTTATCAATGATACTACTTTAGTAACTAAAAACAATGTAATTGTTATTGATATTTTGAATAAAATGTATAGTTCTCTTGATACAACTAATCTTTATACAGCAATCATTAAAGAGTTACTTAACACTCCTCTTGAAAATGGACAATATAAATTAGTTTCAGAAATCTTACATGATGACTTAAATAGTATCTTTGATTTTTATGTCCTAGAATTAGAAGGTGGCTTATTGGATATGTTACGGGATATTCAAAATTATGATATCACGCAAATCTTACTTCCAACCGAAATAGAAGTTATCCAAGGAATATTAGATTTACGTTTCTTAGTAGAATTAAAAGGACAAGCTATTTTAGAACTTATTCTAAATTCGTTTGGTATTAGTGAACATTTAGATTATTCAACCTTGACTTATGTTAATGAAGCCGAAGTATTAAAAAATATCATAGCCGTTTTACCAAATGTTTATAAAGAAATAAAATGTAAATCTTATATTGATTTCCTAAATTTCTATAATAATACAATAACAAGTTTACAAAATAATCAATTTAATTTTAGAACAATCTTGACAGAAGGCAACTTCACTAATATAATTACAGTTCTAGAATGTTTAGAAAATTCAGAAATTGTAAAACAAGCAGCGATACCTTTATATCAAGCAATTTGTTATCCATTATTTGAACAAACCAATAATAATGAGTTAATTGAGTTTATCCATATTGATGAAACTATTTATACTAATGAGATGTTTATTAAAGATTATAGTTCTTTGATAGAGGCTTTAAAAGGATTAGATGATTTTGGTATCTACAATATAATGTTTAATAATGGAGAAATTAATTGGTCAAAAGTAGAAGTAGTGGAAACATTAATAAATGCAACTATTGGTTCTTATCTATACCAATATAAAGAAGAACAATTAATTAAAGCAATTGTTAATACAATGAGCAAAATGGATGCTAATATAAATTTAATTAATCGTGATGTAATTAAATTAGCCCAAGATAAAGATTTATTAATTGAAGCCTATAAAGCTTTAATTCCAGTATTAACAGTTAAGAGTTTCCCATGGAATACACTTTCCGACTTTACTCAAAAAGCAACCATTTACTTACAAGATTATGCTAATAAAGAAATAGCTTATTCATTAATAGATACATTAAGTATTTTAAATGAAACAACCCTAAATAAAGGTACTCTTCCTTATACAACTAATCTAATTAAATTAATCTTTAACAATAGTTATATTAATAATATTCTTTCTTATCAAACACGAGGGTTAGCAGAAGATGATATTGTTGATGACTTACGAAGATTATTAGAAGATGGTGGAGCATTAGAATTACTAGTTGATGCTAATTTCATAGACTTATTATATGGTAAAGATATTAATATTATTTTACCTGATGTATATGAGGCAATTATTCGTGATATTTGGAATTTAAATTTATTAGATGGTCAATATGCCGAAGTAATTAAATTTATAGGTACTATATTCAAGGTAGATTTAAATTCAATTGATACCAATATTGTAAATGCTGATAAAGATGAAGAGTTAATTATTTCATTAATGAAGGATATTTTAGTCTTACTTGAAAATAATGATTTTGCAAGTATCTCAGCAATTAATCCATTATTTAAACTTCAAGTTGCCATCGAAAATTATTTTACAGTGGAAAATGTTCGAAGTCTTACAAATATTGGTAAAGATTTAATTTCCTTAACAGCTTTTGAAGCAACCTTACCGACTTTCATTAATAACTTTGTTAATAATAAAGTTGTTCAAAATGCGAGAGCATTGTTTATCCTTGATGAAAATTATACATATGCTGATTTGCGAAACGATTATAATAATCATATTTATGATATAATCAATGATTTATTAGACTTTGGTATTATCGGAATTTTAAGATACAATGATACGATTGATTGGGATAAACAAAAAGCAAATGGAATATACTATGGCTCAGCAATTTTAGAAGATTTATTGTCTTTAGAATATTTAGAAGCTAAGAAACATGTGTTATATCAAGTGTTTATACAAAATATTTTACCAGGAGTAAATATTGATGCAATTGTTCCAACAAAAGAAATAGATAATTTTACGGCTGCCTATAAACAATTACTACCGTTATTATTATCAGATGAATGGACGTATAATACTTATTCGGAAATTCTTCGTTTCAATATGCAAACATTTGATGCTAAAAAACTTCTTACAAGAACTAACACCGATTCGTTAATTAATGCATTAAGAGAATTTAATGATTCAGTATTATTAGAAGAAATAATCGGACCATTCTTTGATCAATTATCTAATAATTTAGTATCATGGATTGATTTTAGTGTTGTAACGGATGCTGAGGCGGAATTAGCAGAATATAATCGTTTATTAAATATTGCTTCTGTTTTAAATAATATAGGTTATATTCAAGGAGATTATAGTGCTATTGAGGCTGAACAATTAGCTAATTTAATTGATATGATCTTTGGGAATGAAACTTTAACTCCAAAAATTGAAGGATTAATGTGTATTACTGATGAAGGTGAATGTATTAAGATGTTATATGAAGCTGGTTTATTACCATCTCTTGAAGGAATTGAACCAGATATTGATAGTGTTGAAGAAGATGAATGGCACGAAGAAATTGTTATTTTAAGTAATATTATTCACTCATTAGGGGCATTCAGTACAGAAAATGGTAACACTATTGATTTACCAAACATTATGACAACTATGTTACATTCTTCAGATGTTGAAGCTTTAGAAGATACTTTAACATACTTAAATGAATCAACATTATATCGAAATGTTTTATACATGGCATTATATAATTCTAATACTGGCTCTCTTGCTAATTACACTACTTCATGGTTTACATCTCAAAAAGATGGGGCAATGAATGATGAGTGGGATGAAGAAGTAATTATCCTTGCGAGATTATTAGCAACAATTAATACCCTTGGGGGAGTTGAAACATTAGATATTGATAATTATCAAACTATCGAAAAAGGTTATGAATCAGGTGATGCAGCAACAGCAGAACCATACGAATTAACTGTTGATGGAGTAGATGCTGGTTTACGTCAAATCTATCAATTATTAATAGTATCTAAAACTTACAATATTGATTCAATTAAAGATGGAATGGAACTATATCTAGATATTACAACTGAATAAAACAATGAAGGGGGCTATTAAATAACCTAATTAATTAGGTTAGCCCCTTTTTGTTTTTCCTGTTATTTATAATGTTCTCTACAAAAGAGAACATTTTTGGTGAATTGTAACATTAAATGAACCCAATAAAATACTAGCAA
>CAYLLO010000028.1:0-18660 GCA_964384805.1 uncultured Staphylococcaceae bacterium
GGAAGAAGGTTGCCTAAAAACAATCAAAAAAAGACAACCTTTTAGTTGTCTTAAAAATTAATTAAAGATATATAAAAAACACCACTAAGAGATGTAAAGAATACAAAATGGCATCCCGAGAGGGATTCGAACCCCCGACACACGGCTTAGAAGGCCGTTGCTCTATCCAACTGAGCTATCGAGACATCTTATTCATCAACTATTATACCATTTTATTTTAGAAAAGTAAACTAAAAAGGTAATAAAAAATTAACCATTAAAATTTTTGTACATAATTTTACTTATATAGGCCTTTTTGTGTTATAATGTAGAAAAAAAGGAGATTATTATATTTATGAAAAGTTTTTTTAGTGATTTCAAAAAATTCATCAGTCGTGGTAATGTTTTAGATATGGCCGTCGGAGTTATTGTCGGAGGAGCCTTTACCGCCGTTGTAACATCTTTGAACAAATCCATCTTAACCCCTTTTATTGGTTATTTATTAGGAACAAAAGATTTAAAAAGCTTATACTACCCATTACCTGGTGCCGAAATATTAGAAGGTCAAGTAGACGCCTATGGTAACCAATTATATTCTTCTGCTATTTATTATGGTGAATTCATTCAAGCCGTTATTGATTTCCTAATGATTGCGTTATTATTATTCACTATGGTCAAAATTTTTCAATGGATTAAAAGAGCTTCTAAAAGAACAGCTGAAAAATTAATAAAAAAAGAACCCATTTCTGTTGAACCAATTACAGAACCCTCTCCAGAACCTAAACCTACAACTGAGGAATTATTAACAGAAATTCGTGATTTACTAGCTCAAAAAAATATTGATAAAGAAAAACAATAAATTAGTAAAAATGACAACATCTTTGTTGTCTTTTTTATTAAACAAGACACATATTTTCCCAAAATATAGACAAAATATATTATAAGATGTTTTTTCTTGCTTTCATAAGCATTTTAAAGTATAATTCATTATATATTAAGGAGGTCAAAATGAGTAGAATTAAAAACTTTTTTATTATTTTAACTTTTTTTCTGTTTACATTAGTCACTTCATCTTGTACGTTATTTTCACGAGAAGCCGATCCAAGTACTTTTAACGATTACACTCATGAATTATTTTTAACAATAATGGGAGATGATGAATTTACAAGTCACTTTTTATTCAAAAATCCTCAAAATTATGATCTACCCGAGGATGGAAGTATATCATTACCAACACCTTCCACAAGCAACTTCCTCAGTAAATTTATAATAAACCAATTATTTAGCAATCTTCATAATTATGATTACAATAAATTGAATTTTGATCAACAGTTAACATATAACATTTTAGATAATTTACTGGATAAGATAAATGATGAAACAGAAGAAATGAGTTACTTGAGTAATAATTATTTAGGTTCATATCTTGGATATCAAGCACAACTACCTCTTCTTTTAAATGAATATGCCTTTTATGATATGGATGACATTAATAATTATTTTACTTTAATCGACTTAGTACCCGAAACATTTGAATCTTACGTAAATTTTGAAATTAAAAAGGCTGAAAAAGGCTATGGTATGCCAGATTTTGTCATTTCTAACGTCATCGATCAATGCACCGAATTTATTAATGATGTTGAAAATCATTTTTTAATAAAAACTTTTGATGAAAGAATTAATAATTTAGATTTTCTAGCCAATAATAACATAATCAAAAAAGAACTTATCGAAAAAAACTATCAAAAAGTTACTGGACCTTTAAAGGATGGTTATCAATATATTAAAGATAATTTACCAAAAATTTATGGTAAATCAACTAATAATTTAGGATTATATTATTACAGTATCGGTAAAGATTATTATTCTTTATTATTTAAAAATGAAACTGGTTATGATATTCCAATTGAAGAAGCGATAACCTATATTGAAAATAAATTACAAACTTCTTATAACGAAATAATAGATTTAGTTACCAATAACCATAACTTAAAAACAGAAATTGATAAGTTATCACTAATGACAGAAACCCCGGAAGTACAATTAAATAAATTTAGGCAACAAATTGTCGGTCACTTTCCAACTATTGATTTTTATCCTACAATTAATATTAAATACATTGACAAATCTATGGAAAACCACTTTAGTCCAGCAGCATATATGAATTCACCAATTGATGACTTTAACAGTGAATATATTTATTTAAACAACTCTTCAATCAATGGAGATTTTAATTACTTATATCACACATTAGCACATGAAGGAATACCTGGTCATTTATATCAAAATATTTATTTCAAACAACAAGATACCAATATTTTAAGAAAGGTTTTAAAATCTAGTGGATACGTAGAGGGTTGGGCAACATACGTTGAAATGTATAGTTTTAATTTTTGTAATGACAACGAAAAATTAGCTGCAAAATATCTCAAATTAAACAACGAATTTGCAGGTGCCCTACAATGTAGATTAGATATGGGAATTCATTATGAAGGTTGGGATGTTAATAAAGTTTATGATTACTTAAATTCATATCTAGAAGGATATTCATTAGAAAATGCAAAAAGCATTTTAGAACAATTAGTTGAAATACCTACAAATTCACAAATATATTTCTTCACATATTTTAAAATTCAAGACATGTATACAAGAACTAAAAACTCACTAGGCAATAATTTTAACGAAGTAGAATTTCATAAATTAATATTGGATTGCGGTCCTATACCGCTTCGCTACGTCGAATCAATCGTTAATCAATATATTAATGACAATGCAAACTAAATATATAATAAGACAAAAAGAAAATATTGAATATTTTTCTCACATTATGTCAAACATGCAAGTTCCATATTTTTGCTCTACATTTTATATTAAATACAAACTATTTTACTGATAAGAAAAGAGGTCGATTAATTTAAATCGTCCTCTTTTCTTATCAACTAGTTCTGCTACTTTTAAATTAATGTTGACTAAGTTTTATAACAGATAGTTTTTTTATCTATACAGAAACATCTCATCTTTCATAATAAATTCAATTATTTCTATGCAATAAAAATATAGGTATAAATCCAGCAATTATTTCATCAAAAAACTGGCGTATTTATTATTTTTAAGTCTCTTTTATAACCTTAATTAAGGCTAACTATTTAATTTTCTTACACATATTATTTGTACATTATAACTTATCGAATACTTTATTATCCTCGTATAATAATATCTTGATTTACTTATTTTGGTTTTACATTTAACCTCATCAAATTTCTATTCGTATATTTAGTTGCACTTCTTACTTCATTTACAATACCACTGTTATCATCTTATGATTCTCAATACTTAGATGCAAATACTCATTATTATGTTTTTACTAACCAATTAATCTACATAAGATAGACAAATACTTAAAAAGGCCACATTATTTTAAATGTTACCTTTTTAAGTACTATCCTAATATTTCATTTCAATCATTTTAAAACCACATATGTTCAATAAAAATTTTTAATCCTATCCCAATAAGGATAATTCCTCCCAAAATAGTTGCTTTATTATTAAGTAAATTACCAAATTTTTTACCTATCAAAACTCCTAAAATTGATAACAACATTGTGATAACCCCTATAGATAATACAGCAATTACAACATCTACTCTCAATGTTGCAAGAGAAATCCCTACAGCCAAAGCATCAATCGATGTTGCTACTCCTTGAATTAACAGACCTTGGAAAGTTAATTCTCGATCAGTGCTTTCATCTTCTTTTTTCTTAAATCCATCATACAGCATTTTACATCCCAAATATCCAAGCAATATTAAGGCAATCCAGTGATCAAGTGTCATAATTACATCCGCAAAAAGAGTACCAAAAAGATAGCCTATTAATGGCATTATTGTTTGAAAAAAACCAAAAGTAAAACCTATAAGTAGCATTTTCGAAAAAACTATTTTACGATTATTCATTCCATTAGTCATACTAACAGCAGTTGCATCCATAGCAAGTCCTACGCCTAACATAATAATTTCTATTATTTCCATAGTTATCCTCGTCTATTTTTAGGGAATAATTGAACAATTGAGTATATAAAGAAAGGAATGCAACAAATTCCTGAAATTATCACAAATATCGTCAACAATAAACTAAACCATAAAATATACCACCAACTAAAACGAAAAGTATGACGTTTAAAAAACCAAATTGCCATAAAAATACCCGTTCCAAATGCATACACCGATAAACATCTTACCAAATCTTCTAACATAACCATTAATTTAATTTGTTCAATAGTCTTATTTGGATAAACTTCCAATAAAACAGAATAATCACCATATAAAGATTGCATAAATCTCCAAACTAAAAATACCCCTACTAATCCTAAGATAAAATAAGTTATATATCCTATATAGAATAATTTTGTAGTACGAGATCCAAAATACCAATCATAGTTCTTCCGTATTTTTCCCACTTTCATTTGTGACAAGGCTTCTTCTCTTTCTATCGTCAAATCACGTTCTCTAATATCTTCATACGGCATTTTTAAAACTTCACAAATTTTTTCAAGTTGTAACTCATTAGGTTCTAAAATTTCTTCTTCCCACTTTAAAAACTCGTCTTCTGTTACTCCTATTTTTTCAACTATTTCTTCAAAACTTAAATAAGATTCTTTTCTTAATAATTTTAAATTTTTTGACAAAATACTCATTATTTACCACCATTTTCACACTTCGAAATAACTTCTAAAACAACTTTATTCAAATCACTTCGAATACTTATTTTTTGAGGACACATTGTCTCACATTTACCACATTTTAAACAAAAACTAGCTAGTGTATTATCATTTTTCATAGAATTATACTTATACTTTATATAAGAAAGATTTTCATATTTATAGTAATTATTCCAAAGCCAAAAATTTCCCGGAATATCTACACCAGCAGGACAAGGCATGCAATATTTACAATTAGTACATCCATTTTTAGTACGTTCAGTTAAAACTTTTACAACTTTTTCTATGCATGCATACTCCTCTTTATTTAAATGATTAAATTTATGAAATGTGTTTAAATTATCCAATACTTGTTCATAAGTAGACATACCACTTAAAATAACTTTAATACCACTTAAACTACCACACCATCTTAATGCCCACGATGCAATACTAGCCTCTGGCAATTCCCTTTTGAAAATACTTTCAGCTTTTTTAGGCAATGACGCCAGTGTTCCTCCTTTTATCGGTTCCATAATAACCAAAGGTATACCTTTATTTTCAGCAAGTCTATAACCTTTCAAACCAGCTTGTTCAGTAGTATCTATATAGTTTAATTGAATTTGACAAAAATCCCAATCATAATAATTAATTAATTCTTCAAAAACATTATATGAATCATGAAAAGAAAAACCTAGATAACGTATTTTCCCCTTTTTTCTTAATTTTTCTAAAATCTCCATAACACCTAAAGCTTTAACTTTTTCAAATTGTTCCCTATTCATCGCATGAAGCAAATAAAAGTCCACATATTCCTTGTTTAATCTATCAAGTTGTTCATTGAATATTTCCTCTATATCTTCATTTTTTTCAACCTTCCACATTGGCAATTTAGTAGCCAAAAAATAATTATCACGAGGATATTTATCAAGTACTCTACCAACAAAATGTTCAGAATCCCCATTATGATAAGGATATGCAGTATCTATATAATTAACTCCCGAACTAATAGCTTTATCTATCATTTTTTCTGCTTCTTGTTCATTTATTTTGCCATTTTCCAATACTGGAAACCGCATACATCCAAAACCCAATAAAGAAGTTTTAATATTTAATTTTTCTAACTTACGATATTCCATTACACTCTCCTATTCAAATTCAAAAATCTTTATAACAATTACAATTACTTTTTCATTTAAATAATCTTGTTGCTTCTACAGCCTTTTTCCAACCCAAATATTTTTTTTCTGCTTCAATTTCAGATATCCGACGCATAAAAATTTGATTTGTATCACCTAATTTTTTCAATTCTTCAAAATTATTCCAGATTCCCACTACAAGTCCTGCCATATATGCAGCTCCAAGTGCCGTTGTTTCTAAACATCTTGGGCGTCTTATTTTACAATTTAACAAATCTGCTTGAAATTGAAGTAAATAATTATTAACTGATGCCCCTCCATCAACTGTCAGTTCATTGATTTCAATCCCAGATTCTTTAACCATAACATCCATTACATCCTTCGATTGATAAGCAATAGATTCCACTACAGCATTTATAAAATTTTCTTTTTTAGTTCCTCGAGTTAAGCCAAAAACTGCTCCTCTTGCATCATTATCCCAATAAGGAGTTCCTAATCCTACGAATGCAGGAACTACATAAACTCCATCACTACCATTTATGTATTCATTATATTTTTCAACTTCATTAGACTTTTCAATCATCTTTAAATTATCTCTCAGCCACTGAACAGCCGATCCCGCTACAAACACTGAACCTTCTAAAGCATATTCTACTTTCCCATTTATTCCCCATGCAATAGTTGTAAGCAAACCATTTTCACTTTTAACAATCTTTTCTTTAGTATTCATAAGCATAAAACATCCAGTGCCGTAGGTATTTTTAACATCACCTTCATTAAAACATGTTTGTCCAAAAAGTGATGCTTGTTGATCTCCAACAATACTAGTAATAGGAATAGAAAAATCTTTTTCAATACTTTGTAATTTTTCAGCAATTCCAATATATCCACTAGAATTTACAACTTTAGGTAAAATACTATAAGGTATGTCAAAAATCTCTAGTAATTCTTCATCCCAACATAAATTATGAATATTAAATAACATTGTTCTAGAAGCATTTGTGTAATCCGTTACATGATATTTACCATTAGTTAATTTCCAAACTAAATATGTATCAACCGTTCCAAATAAAAGCTCACCTTTTTGGGCCATTTCTCTTGCTCCATCAATATTATCCAAGATCCATTTTATCTTGGTTGCAGAAAAATACGGATTAATAATAAGTCCAGTCTTTTCTCTTATAACTTCTTCATATCCTAAATTAATCATTTTTTCACAAATCTCTTGAGATTGACGAGATTGCCAAACAATCGCATTATATATAGGAATTCCAGTATTTTTATTCCAAATTATCGTAGTTTCACGCTGATTGGTAATACCTAAACAAGCGATATTTTTATAATTAACCTCTTCACATGTTATTACTTCTTTTACCACTTCATAAACTGTTTCCCAAATTTCCAAAGGATTTTGTTCAATCCATCCACTATGTGGACAAATAAGTCTAATTTCCATTTGACTATCAACTATACGTTCACCATTTTTATTAAAAATAATTGCCCTACTACTTGTTGTACCTTGATCTATTGCAAGAACATATTCTTTCATACCATTTATCCTTTACATATAATAATACTCTACTATTATATCAAAATATTCAAAAATAATCAAGACATAAAAAAAGAGAAAGTACTCCTTCTCTTTATTCCATCCAACTAGGATCATTAGGATTCTTTTGGAATTTTAAAACTTTATTAATATCAGCTTCAGAAATATAGTTTTCATCAGCAGCTACTTGTACTAATGTCTCAAAATTAGACAATGAGTGATTAATAACCTTTGCAGCAGCAAGTTTCTCAATACCTTTTTGTAAGTTGTATGTAAAGATAGAAGCAATACCTAAAACATTACATCCTGCTTCTCTTAAAATTTCAACAACTTCAATTGAAGAACCTCCAGTTGAAATAAGATCTTCAATTACAACAACATTTTTTCCTACTGGTACAACCCCTTCAATTTGATTTCCACGGCCATGATCTTTTGCACCACCTCGAACATAACCCATAGGTAAATTCAATATATTAGAAACATATGCCGCATGAGCAATACCTGCTGTAGAGGTTCCCATAACTACTTCACAAGTAGGATAATATGTTCGAATAACTTCTGCTAACCCATCTTCAACAACTTTTCTTGTTTCCGGATAAGACAAAGTTAACCGATTATCACAATAAATTGGTGATTTGATGCCAGATGCCCAAGTAAATGGGTCATTAGGTTTTAAAAATACAGCTTTAATTTTTAGTAAATTTTCAGCTACTTCAATAGCTAATTTATTATTTTTCATATTAACAAAACTCCTTAACACATTTTTGATATGCAGCAACAGGATCTGCCGCTTTAGTAATACTTCTTCCAACTACAATATATGTCGAACCATTTTCTTTGGCCAAAGACGGAGTCGCAATTCTTTTTTGATCATTGGCAGAGTCATCAGCAAATCTAATTCCTGGAGTAACCGAAATCAATCCTAATTCTTTGATAATTGGCGCTTCTAATGGAGAACATACGACACCATCAAGCCCTGCTTTTTTAGCATTTAGAGCATAAATTTTAACAACTTCATTAAGTGGTCTTTCAATTAACAATTCTTTTTCTAATACTTCTTGTGAAGTAGAAGTAAGTTGTGTAACCGCAATTAATTTAGTTTTCTTTCCTTCTGCTGTTGAATCTAATCCTCGTCGAGCCGCTTCCATCATAGCAATCCCTCCTGCAGCATGGCAATTAGTAATTTCTACCCCAAGTGTTGCAATATTACGCATTGCCTTTTCAACAGTATTGGGAATGTCATGTAGTTTTAAATCTAAAAATATTTTAAATCCCATATTATGTAGTTTTTTAACTAATTGCGGACCTTCTTTATAAATAATTTCCATACCTAATTTTAAATACGGATTTAACCCTTCAAAAGGTTTTAAAAATTCGAATAATGCTTCTTGATCACTAAAATCACAAGCAATAATTACATCACCCATCGTTTCTTCCTCCTATTATATCTTCTAATTTATCGATATTTAATTCTTCCATCACTTTTGGTAAATCTTCAATAATTTTTTTACACACATATGGATCAATTAAGTTTTGAGCTCCTATCATTACAAGACTTGCTCCTGCATACATCATTTCAATAACATCATAAGCTGTTCTCACACCACCCATACCAATAATTGGTAAATTAACAGCTTTAAAAACATCATATACCATCCGTAAAGCAACCGGATAAATTCCTGGTCCACTATAACCTCCTTTGATATTGGCAATAATGGGTTTTCCAGTTTTTAAATTAAAACGCATTCCAACTAATGTATTAATTAAACTAATCGCATCAGCACCAGCTTTTTCAACAGCAATGGCCATTTCTACAATATTTGTAACATTAGGACTAAGTTTAACAATAATTGGTTTGGTTGAAACGTCTTTTACCGCTTTAACTAGTTCATAAGCCGTTTGTGGATCAACTCCAAAAGCCATCCCTCCACCTGTCACATTAGGACATGAAATATTTAATTCAATAGCAAAAATCTTGTCACTACTATTAAATTTCTTAACCGTTTCAACATATTCATATGTGCTATGACCACCGACATTAGCAATAATTTGATCTTGATATACTTTATCAAGTTTTACTAGTTCTTCCTTAACTACTTTATCAACCCCAGGATTTTGAAGCCCAATGGCATTAATCAATCCACTAGGACATTCCGCAATCCTTGGAAGTTTATTACCATAACGTGGTTCTAAAGTAGTTCCTTTAATTGAAATACTACCTAGAATATTAATATCATATAAGCCACTAAACTCATAACCAAAGCCGAAAGTCCCTGAGGCTGGCACAATCGGATTCTTAAATTCTTTTCCTAAAAAATTTACTTTTAAATTTTTCATTAGAATAATACCTCCGCAGCTTCAAAAACTGGTCCTTCTTTACATACACGTTTTACTCCATTAGTTGTTACTATTGAACATCCCATACATGCACCAAATCCACACCCCATTCTAGCTTCTAAACTAACACAGCCATTATAATATGTCTTACTCAAAAATTCAAGCATTTTTTGAGGTCCGCATGCATAATAATAATCAAAATCCAAATTACTAGTTTTAATACAATCAATAACATTACCTTTAAATCCCATTGATCCATCATCAGTACATATATGTAAATCACCTAATTCTTTTAATGTTTTAATTAAAACTATGTCATTTAGACTTCTTCCTCCAAACACTATAGTTGGTTTAATACCTTTTTTATTGAAAGCACGTGCAAGTCCTATTAATGGAGCAATCCCAATTCCACCCCCAACAAGTAATGGTTTTTTAGCTTTGGTTATATCAAATCCATTCCCAAGACCAACCAAACAATCAAGTTCCATACCTTCTTTGAAGGTTGACATATCTTTAGTACCTAGCCCTAATACTTTAAACAAAATATCCACATAACCTTCACCATAGTCACATACTGAAATTGGACGTCTTAAATAATATCCTGGAATGGTAATATTGATAAACTCTCCAGGATTTTTAATACTTGAAGTATCTCCTACTAATGTCATTAGATAAATATCAGTTCCAACTTTAGTATTTTTTTTGATTTTAAGATTAACATTCTGCATAATTACTCCTTATCAATTACCGAAATTCCCATTGTAATTTCTTCTAATACATCAAGTAATACTTTAACAGTATCTAAACATGTAAATACTGCTACATTATTATCAATAGCTGCTCGGCGTATACTTCTTCCATCATCATTTGCTCCTACTCCTCCACTTGAAGTATTAATAACATAAGTTACATAACCTTTTTTTATAGATTCTAATATTTCATCACTACCTTCAGAAATTTTACCACGAACACGAGTTTTAATACCATGTTCTTTTAAGAATTTCGCTGTTCCAGCAGTCGCTTCAATATTAAACCCTAAATCATAAAAACGACGAATTAAAGGAAGTATTGCTTCTTTGTCTGTATCACTAATTGTAGCAAGCACCGTACCATAGTTAGCCACTCTAATACCAGCTGCTTTTAATGATTTATATAAAGCTCTATTTAATGAGTAATCATACCCAATGGCCTCACCTGTAGATTTCATTTCAGGTGATAATACAGCATCTAAACCTGTAATTTTAGTATATGAGAAAGTTGGAGACTTGACATACCATCTTTTACGATTAGGAGCAACTCCAACATATCCCAAATCTTTAAGTTTGGCTCCTAACATTACTTTAGTTGCGATATTAGCAATAGGTATCCCTGTTGATTTTGCTAAAAATGGCACCGTTCTACTAGAACGTGGATTCACTTCAATTATATAAACTTTATTATTTTTATCAACAATGAATTGAATATTAAATAAACCTATCATATTTAGTTTTAATCCAATTTTTGTTGTGTAATCAATAATTGTTTTTTTTACTTCTTCACTTAACGAGTATGGAGGATATACAGACATACTATCTCCACTATGCACTCCAGTTCGCTCAATATGTTCCATAATACCTGGCAAAAAAACATTTTCACCATCACAAATAGCATCTACTTCACATTCTTGTCCTACCACATATTTGTCAACCAATACAGGGTGTTTACGATCAAATGCAACTGCTTCTTTTACTTTTGTTTTTAAGACTTTTTCATCATAAACTATATGCATCATTCTTCCACCAAGTACAAATGATGGACGTACTAAAACTGGATACCCGATTTCTTCGGCCACTTTAACAGCCTCAGATACTGAGAATACCCCAACTCCTTTTGGCATTGGAACTTCAATTTCTTCCATTGCTTCTTCAAATAATTGTCGATCTTCCGCTAAATCAATACTTTTAGCCGATGAGCCAAAAATGTGAACACCAGCTTTATCTAATCGAGAAGCAAGATTAATTGCCGTTTGACCTCCCAAAGCAACAACTACACCAATAGGTTCTTCAAAGTCAATGATATTCATCACATCTTCAAAAGTTAATGGTTCAAAGTATAATTTATCCGATACTGTATAATCAGTAGAAACAGTTTCAGGGTTGTTATTAATGATAATTGCTTCATATCCCGCTTCTTTAATTGCCCAAATTGCATGAACCGTTGTATAATCAAATTCGACTCCTTGTCCAATACGAATTGGTCCTGAACCTAAAACCACAATTTTTTTACGTTCTGTTTTAATTGATTCACTAAACATCTCATATGTCGAATAAAAATACGGAACATAAGCGTCATACTCGCCAGCACATGTATCAATAATTTTATATACAGGATAAATATTATTTCCTTTTCTTATATTATATACTTCTTCTTCTGTTAAATTCCATTTTTCCCCAATATATGAATCAGCAAATCCCATTTTTTTAGCATTATATAGTACTTCTATAGACATTGGATTTTTTTCTACTTCTTTTTCAAATTTAACAATATTTACAAGTTTCTCTAAAAAGAAACTATCAATTTTAGTTAAAGCGTAAATATCATCTACTGTCACACCTTTTCTAAAGGCTTCTCCAATCGCAAAGATTCTTTCATCAGTATGTAAAGCTATAAAATCGATTAATTCTTCAACTGACAATTCCTTTAACGATTTTAATTCCAAATGATTTACTTTATTCTCTAAAGATCTAATTGATTTAAGTAATGATTCCTCAAATGTACGTCCAATACTCATTACTTCTCCAGTTGCCTTCATTTGAGTTGCTAAACTACGATTTGCAGTAGTAAATTTATCAAATGGAAATCTTGGAAATTTAGTAACTACATAGTCAATTGTCGGTTCAAAAGAAGCTGGGGTTGCCACAATTTTAATTTCATCTAAATGTAACCCACAAGCAATTTTCGCAGAAACTCTAGCAATTGGAAAACCTGAGGCTTTAGACGCTAATGCTGATGAACGAGATACACGTGGATTCACTTCAATTAAATAGTATTTGAATGAATATGGGTCCAATGCAAATTGAACATTACATCCCCCTTCAATTTTTAATCCTCTAATTATCTTCAGTGCTGAAGAGCGAAGCATCGAAAACTCTTTATTCGTTAACGTTTGAGCAGGTGCTACTACAATTGAATCACCAGTATGAATCCCCACAGGATCGACATTTTCCATAGAGCATATGACAATTGATGTATCATTTTTATCACGCATTACTTCAAATTCAATTTCCTTAAACCCTTTAATAGATTTTTCCACTAAAACTTGAGATACAGGAGATATTTTTAAGGCATTTTTAGCTAATGGTAATAATTCTTCTTCATTTTCTGCAAAACCTCCACCCGTTCCACCTAATGTAAAGGCCGGACGTAAAATAACTGGATAACCAATTTTGGCAGTTGCTTTAATTACTTCTTCAATTGAGGTTGCAATCTCTGATTCAATAATTGGTTCACCAAGCTCAATACATAATTTTTTAAATAGTTCACGATCTTCTGCTTTTTCAATTGCTTCTGCATTAGTACCTAATAATTCAACATGACATTCTTCTAAAACCCCTTTTCTTGCCAGTTGCATTCCAAGATTTAAACCTGTTTGTCCACCAATTGAACAAAGCAATCCATCTGGTCGCTCATATCTAATGATTTTCGCAACATGTTCTAAATCAAGCGGTTCCATATATACTTTATCAGCAATATTAGAATCAGTCATAATCGTTGCAGGATTTGAGTTGACTAAAATAACTTCATATCCTTCTTCTTTCAATGCTAAACACGCTTGTGTCCCTGCATAGTCAAATTCTGCTCCTTGTCCAATAACAATAGGACCTGAACCAATTACCATTATTTTTTTCAAATCCGTTCTTTTAGGCATCTTTCTTTCCTCCATCATTTTTCATTAAGTCGATAAAACTTTGAAATACATCTTCGGTATTTTCATCAATAACTGTAATCGGTTCAAATTCCGTGGTCATTACCTTATTTTTAACATCTATCATTCCTTCAATTTCATTACTTATAACATTTTTATGAGTAACCACCAACTTTGTTTTAGTTATACTCTCTTTATTAAGAGTATACATATGATTTTGAGTAGAAATTTCAATTTTACCAGTTGCCAAATTTTTTACTGGATAATTACATCCATGATGACCACATTTCATTTTTTCAGCTTTAGCTCCGTATGCTAGTCCAATTATTTGATGTCCTAAACCAACACCATACATCGGGAGAACACCAATAAAGCTTTTAACTAATTCAACTACTTCTGTTAAAACCTCAGGATTACCAGGTCCATTCGAAATAAGTAAACCTTGGGGTTTGTATTTTAAAACTTCTTCTTTAGTTGTATTATAAGGAAAACTAATAACATTACATCCTGCTTTATTTAAGCCTTTAATTAGATTAAGTTTAGTCCCTAAATCTATAACTGCAACATTATAAACTGGATTAGGAGTGCGCGAATACCATATTTTTTTAGAAGCAACTAATTTTACTAATTGTTCTTCTTCTCGATAAAGATTAAGAATTTGCATACATTCATCATGTGGTTTATCAATATCACAAATTAGACTTTTCATACAACCTTTTTCACAAATAACCTTCATTAACCTTCTTGTATCAATACCTTCAATACCACTAACTTCATTTTCTTCCATTACTTCCCCTAAAGTACGCGTATAGCGAAAATTTGATGGTATTTCATTATATTCTCTAACAACCATCCCTTTAATACAGATATGCTTTGATTCATAATCTTCATCAGTCAACCCATAATTACCAATTAAAGGATATGTCATACACACAATTTTGTCACAATTAGCTGGATCAGAAATCATTTCTTGATATCCTACAACACCAGTATAATAAATGATTTCCGAAACAACTTCATTTAAACTACCGAACCCTACTCCTTTAAATACTTGTCCATTTTCTAATACTAACTTTCGATTATTCATGTAAATTATTCCCTCCTGCTATTTTTTAACTATTTATTGTTTTTATATACTATTTCACCATTCACAAGGGTATATTTAGCAAAACCATAATACGCATTTCCAATAAATGGTGAGTTTTTACCTTTTGATATTATTTCTTCTTTCGTATAAATATGCTTATTCTCAATATCAATAACTGTGATATCCGCGGCCATTCCAATACCAAATTTTCTATCAGGTAGGCCAAAAACTTTAATTGGATTATATACCATAATATCTAAAAAACGTTCTAAACTAATCAACCCTGTCTTAACAAATTCAGTATAAATAATAGGTATCATCGTTTCGAGTCCAATTATTCCATTAGGACATTCATCATATTTTAAGTTTTTTTCTTTTTCTGTATGTGGGGCATGATCACTGGCTATCATACATGCTGTACCATCAAGTAAAGCCTCAATTGTGGCTAAGCGATCAGATTCATCTCGAAGGGGAGGATTCATCTTAAAGTTGGCATCTTTGACCATTGTTTTGTTTAAAACCAAATGATGAGGTGCTACTTCACAAGTAATATTGGTATAACCTTCACAATGTGCTTTGCGAATCGCATCAAACGATTCTTTTACAGACATATGACAAAAATGATAACGACATCCAATTCTTTTAGCAATTTCAATTTCTCTTAAAACCGCTATATACTCTCCTTCCCTTGAATACTTATAAGTATTATCCTCCGCATGAGAAACAACAACTAAATCATATTTTTTGGCTTTCTTACATGCTTCTTCTAAAAGTGTTAAGTTATTAACTCCACGTCCATCATCCGTAATCGCCATAACTAAATGATGAAAACCATCGATATCCGCAAGTTCTTTATCTTCTTCATTTATAGTTATCGTCCCATATGGATAAACATTAACAACCGCATCACGTTTAATAATCTCTAATTCTAAATTTAAATGTTCTAAATTATCTGGACAAGGTTTTAAATTTGGCATCGCCATAATTGTCGTTACGCCACCTTTAGCACTAGACAAAGTCCCTGTAAGAACTGTTTCCTTATCCTCATAACCAGGTTCTCTTAAGTGAACATGAACATCAATTACTCCTGGCATTACTAAACATCCAGTAGCATCTAACACTAATGCATTATCATCATTAACATTACCAATTTTAAAAATTTTATTCCCTTCGATTAAAACATCCTTTTTTACTAATTCATTATTTTCTATAATATATCCATTTTTAATTAAAATCATATTTTACCTTCCATTGCTTCTGAAATTACAGCCATTCTAATATAAACACCATTGGTCATTTGTTTAAAAATACGAGCTTTTTTGCACTCAACAACTTCATCAGCAATTTCTACTCCACGATTAACTGGAGCTGGATGCATAATTATAGCATGTTCTTTCATTTTAGCAACTCGGTCAAGAGTTAAACCATATTTTTTATGATATTCATCATTAGTTAATGTCATACCTTCTTCTAACCGTTCAAATTGAACACGAAGCAACATAATAACGTCCATTTTTTGTAACGCTTCATCAATACTCAAAAATGGTGCACAATGGTCATTAAATTCCTCTGGACCAGAAATATAAACTTCCATACCTAATCTTTTCATAATTTCAATATTAGTATGTGCAACTCGTGAGTGAGCAATATCGCCAATAATACAACACTTTAATCCCTTAAAATACCCATATTCTTCATAAATAGTCATCAAATCAAGCAATGATTGCGTAGGATGATTAGTTTTCCCATCTCCTCCATTAAAAATTGGAATATTAATATTTTCAAGTTCTTTAAAATATTCATCAACACTAGATCTTATAACAACTCCATCAACACCCAACGCTTCAAATGTTTTAACAGTGTCATATAATGTTTCACCTTTTTGAACAGATGAACGACCTACATCACAACTAATAACATTTATTCCTAAATTCATTAATGCACATTGAAATGAGTAATGCGTTCTTGTTGAATTTTCAAAAAAAAGAGTCGCGACTTTCTTATCCGGATATTTAACGTTATATCCATTTTTCAATTTAATCGCATACTCAATTAATTTAACAATTTTACTAGTTTCTAAATCTTTTAAAGTAAGTAAACCTCTCATTTTTGCCCTCCTGATTTATAGCTATTATTATTAATTATTTTAAAAAATAGTTTTCAAATCTTAAAGACTTGAAAACTAAGAATTCTCTTATAATATTCGTTTTAAAACTATTTGTTTATCATTTATGTAGTTTTAAAAAGCCCTTAAGATTTCTTTCGTTAATTATACTACAAAATGACTATTTTTTCAACAATAAGCATAGATTATTTTTTAAATTTGTCCTGAGTTTTATAGTTGTGTGGCACAAAAAAGCAGATTTCATTTAAAATTCATCTTTTATTTTTTCTTTACTTTATATTTTGCTTTTTTTAATTCTTTATTAAATTCATTTATTTTTATATAACACGTATCCAAATCTACATCATACTGTTTTTTTATAACTAAAAAATCATTTCTTGTTATGTCTTCATTCTTATCTATCTTTGTAGTTTGGTATGTTATATTATTTATACTTTTTGTATTTTCATAATCACCACTAACACTATCTAAATGTACATATAATTCATTTATTTTTTCACACGTACACATTTCTAATACTTTTTTTATTCTTGGCGTTGGTAATTTATTATCTCCCATTTTATATTGTATCATTCTTAAAACTATTAATGATATAAAACACGTTAATAAATGTGCATCTATATGATTATTTGTTGTAACATAAATTGGTCTTGTTTCTAAATCTGATTTTGTAATTTTAAATGATTCTTCTATATAAGCTAAATGATGATAGACTTCTAAAATCTTTTTATAATCATAATCTAATCCTGATGTTATGATACAAAAATATCCATCAAACTTTTCATCTTCTTCAAAAATTTTATATTTGAACTCTTCTGTTCCTTCATGCCCTTCTTTATCAAACATTATGTTGTGATATCTTTTACCTTTAAGACCCTTTAAAATTTGACTTACTACATAACCATTATTATTATTATATTATTTACTATATAATCAATATTAGATTTCGAATTCATACCTTTATCAACTACTACTATCAATCTTTTTAAATTATATTCTTTCTTGATATCATTAATTGATAGTTGTAAAGTTACACTATCTGAGGTATTCCCTGGATATGCTTTCATCGCTATTGGTATATTATTATACCGTTCAATGCCACACAATTAAAACAATATAATAATGTTTTTTAAGTCAATCTGTAAAACTTTTAAACATTAATGGGAATTTAGGTTTAATGTCATTATTTTTGCTAATTTAATACAAATCCTTGCCAACAATTTTGGAAAATTTTCTTTTTAGTTCTGCATCTTCCATTGGATATCTACAAAGATGATAAGATTTACCATTATATGTAAAATCCATTCCTTAGTTTGTCACAAATTCTTTATTTTTATCGCACGAATATTCTCTTATAAAATCATTAATATCATCATAAATATTTGGTGCTTATATTGTCCATCTTTTATTTCCATGTTATACCTCTTTAATCAATGTGTCTTTCAAACGAGCCACCATTTTTTAACTCGTTTAATATTTCTTCAATTCTTTTTATTATTTCTAATAACCTATCTTTATGTTTACTCAATAATTGATTATCAAATTTAACTGGTAAATCATCAACATCAAATAAATAACAACTAGAATACAATTCCATAAATTCATTAGTTCTTCATTTTCTTCTATATAAGATGGTATATCACTTAACATGTCATTATCATTATCCCACCCATATCACACCATGCAAATAATCACATCGAAACTTAACTTTTTCCATTCTTATTACCTTTACTTAAATTCATCTTCCCATACATAGTTAGGATTGTTTTTAACTTTTTCTTCATATTGCTTTTTATATTCATTTAAAGATAATTCATTTGCACCACCTGCATAGTTTGGATCAGC
>CAYLLO010000029.1:0-17952 GCA_964384805.1 uncultured Staphylococcaceae bacterium
AACAGTAGTTGCTGATGATACAAACTGTACTCATAATAGACACGGTCAAGTTTCTCCAGATAAAGTTTATGGTGAATAAATAATAAAAAAGAGGACTTAAAACTTTAAGTCCTTTATCTTATTTGAATACAAGGTTATTATGGAGTAAAGGGGAAAGGGAACTTTCCCCTTTAAATTTAGTTACTACAACGTTCACAATTGATTGAATCAAAACATTGTACACAACAAATACAAGCAATATTATATACTAAAGTCATATTGGTACAAGTTATTACTCCATCAACTATTTGAAGTAAACGTAATACAACAGTTTCATCATTGACTTCTTCAACTCTAAAAAGAGTAGTTGCGGTAGAATTAGCCGCATCTATTGTCGCACTAAAAATACCACAAGTTGTATAAATAGCAATTGGTTTAGTATTATTTAAAGAACCAAGCATACAATTTTCACAAGCATTACGTAAGTTATTAAGAATAACTTCCTTCTGCATTTGATCAATTCGTTTTAATAAATCATGGATACTATTTCTAGCCATGTTATTATTAACATTAACTGCTGCAGCACAAGCCATAATAAGCACCTCGCTTTCAATATAGTTTATGAAAAGATGGTAAAATGGTATGGGCTTTTTTAATAAATAGTTGATATTTAATGTTGTAAAAAAATTCCAAATGTAGTATAATGAATATAAATTAATAAAAAAGTATAAAAGAAGGAGTAAAAAAATGAATTTTTTAGAAAAATCAGGAATTAATAATCCCGATGTAATTGTTGTTTTATCAATTTTGGGAATATTTATTGGGGCTATATTAATAGTTTTAATTGTTAAATTTATTTTAACCGTCAAAAAACAACTTAAAATTAATAAGAAATTAAAAAATGTTCAACCGTCTCTCTATTTACCAATTTTTGGTGGATTAGAAAATATTAAACGAGTTGAACGCCAATTAAATCGTATTTTAGTAGAAGTTAAAGAGATTAGTTTGGTCAATATCAATGATTTACAATCTTTAAATGTCGGGACTCAAATAACTGGAAATATTATAAAATGTTCTTCTAAAGAAATGGCGGATGAATTAGAAAAATATAAAAAATAAGGCCTAAAATAAGCCTTTTTTCTTAATTAGTTTAGATAGTTAACAAGTTGTTTGGTACAATCACTTTTCCATTCTTCTGCCGCATTATTCCAAAGTAATTCGAATAATACGCCTAGACCAGGTAAAGTTTTTTCTTCTCCTAAACTAATAGCATCATTAATGGTTGCTGTGACATCATCATAAGATGCATTGTTTAAATTACTTAAAACTGCTTTACGAATATCTAAATCCATATGTCCTCCTAAAATAATAGTTACAATTTTATTATTTTAAAAAAAGGGAAAATTATACTATATATGAGGTGAAAATTTATGAATAAAGAAATTGATTTTTTCGAATATGTTAAAAATTATGAAAAAGATGCTCTATTAGACTTACAAAAACTTTTAAGAATTGATAGTGTTTTAGATGAAACAACTATTGATTCTTCTGCTCCTTTTGGTAAAGGAATTCAAAAAGCTTTAGAAACTTTTTTAGAAATGGCTGAAAAAGATGGCTTTAAAACTTTTAATGATGAAGGATATGCTGGAGTAGTGGAATATGGTGAGGGCGAAAGTATTGCCGTATTATGTCACTTAGATGTAGTGCCAACCGGTAATAACTGGAAATATCCACCCTTTTCGGCTACCATAGAAGATGGTAAGATTTATGCTAGAGGGGCTATGGATGATAAAGGTCCTACGATGGCGGCTTATTATGCATTGAAAATGTTAAAAGATTTAAAGATTAAATTAAATAAGAAAATTCAAATTATTTTAGGTACTGATGAAGAAACGGCATGGCGCGGAATTAATCACTATCAACAAAAGTATGGTTTACCAGAGATTGGGTTTGCCCCTGATGCTGATTTCCCATTAATTTACGGAGAAAAAGGGATTTTAAATACTATCGTAGAAAACCAAGAAACAGATACTGATCTTGTTTATATTAAAGGGGGAGAACGTTTTAATGTTGTTATCGATTTTGCTGAGGCAGCGACTATTCAAAATCACCAAGAAGCATTTGAACAATATTTATTAGTTAATAATCTTAAGGGAGAGACTTGTTTAAAAGATAATTTATATATATATACTATTAAGGGCGTATCAGCTCATGCCATGGAACCATTCAAAGGGGTTAATGCTGGAACACATATGTTAAACTTTTTAAGTAAATATTCTAATAATGGGTTAATTAAATTAGGAGCCTTATTACATAATGATTATTTTTTAAATAATATTGATTTAGCTTATACTCATGAAGAAATGGGGGAACTAACTTGTAATATTGGAATTATTGATTTTAAAAATGGTAATAATAAATTAACTTTAGACATGCGTTATCCTACGGGCTTCAATATTCAAAACTTTGAAAACACTTTAAAGACATTATCTAAACAATACAATCTTACTTATCAAATTGTTGTGAATAAAACCCCCCATTATATTGCACCAACAGATCCTCTTGTAACTACATTATATCAAGCATATGTTAAATATACTGGTGATACCGTCAATAAACCTCATACGATAGGTGGCGGAACATATGCTCGAGCTATTAAAAAAGGAGTAGCTTTTGGAATGGAAATGCCAGGGGCTGAAACCGTTGCTCATCAACCCAATGAATATTTAATAATTAAAGATTTCTTAACTTGTATCGCTATTTATGCTGAAGCGATGTATAAATTAGGTAAATAGTATGCGACTTAGAAAGATTAAAAATGCTGAAGCACGGTTAAGAGATAATTTAGGATTATTTATCGAAGAACCAAGTTTGTTAAAAGGCCACTGGCAAGAAAAGTTTAATAATAATCATCCTATTTATATTGAAATAGGAATGGGAAAAGGTAAGTTTATTATTGAGCATGCGAAAAAAAATAAAGACGTTAATTATATTGGTATTGAAAAATATGATAGTGTTTTAATTAAAGGTGTTGAAAAAGCTGCTTTAGAAAAATTAAATAATATTTACTTTTTAAATGTTGACGCAATCGATTTAAATAATTATTTCGAACAAGAGGAAATAGATAAAATTTATTTAAATTTTAGTGATCCATGGCCTAAAAATCGTCACGCCAAAAGAAGACTCACAAGTGAGGCTTTCTTAAAAGTCTATGAAACTATTTTAAACAAACAAGGGAATATTGAATTTAAAACGGATAATATTGGGTTATTTGAATTTAGTGTTGTAGAATTTAATCGTTTAGGATATCAGTTTTTAGAATTTTCTTGTGATTTACATCGTTTCGGGGACGATATTATTACAACCGAATATGAAGATAAATTCATGAGTCAAGGTAACCCTATTTACTATATAAAAATAAAAAAATAGTGGAGGTATATATGAAAGGCATGATATTACTTGCTAATGGTTTTGAAGATATGGAAATGATTACGACATTAGATCTTTTAAGAAGAGCAAATATAGAGGTATATACATTTGCGGTAAAGGATGAAAAGAAGGTGCTTTCACAAAGTAAAGTATTTTATGAAAGTGATTATTTATTATCTGAGGCTAAGCTTTTAGATTATGATTTTTTAATTATTCCTGGAGGGAAAGCCGTCTTTAATGATTTAAGTAGTCCAAAAATTGAAGAAGTAATTTCTAATTTTGTAATTAGAAAGAAGTTAATTGCTTCCATTTGTGCAGCTCCTACGATACTTGGTAAAATGGGCTTATTAAAAAATCAAAACTTTACTTGTTTTCCTAGTTTAGAACAAGAAGTAATTGGGGGTATCTATCAAAAACAAGCAAAAGTTGAACAAGCAGGAAATTTTATTACCTCAAGATCGGCTGGTACAGCGATTGAATTTGCTCTAAAAATAATTGAATTTTTAAAAGATAGCCAAGAGGCTAAGCGTATCCAACAGATTATATATTATAATGTCGAAGTAAAATAAGGGGTTGTTAACTCCTTATTTGTTTTCAATTAAAAAAATATTATTAATTTAGCCCATTTTCAGTAAGTGATATGATATATTTTAATAAGAAGGTGATTATTTATGTTTATCAAAAAATATAAAACAATTATTTTAACTTTATCTATAATCTTTTTAGGACTATTATTAACAGGATGTAATTATTATAACTATAATTATGCTGGTGAATATACAGCAGGTAATGCAACAATTAGTGATGAAATAAAGTACCTTAATATTGAATGGGTATCTGGAAATGTGAAAATAATTTATCACGATGATGAAAGTATTATTTTTAATGAAACGGCTAATCGTAATTTAAAAAGCACTGAACTTGTGAGATATTGGCAAAATGGGGAAGTTTTAAATATTCGTTTTGCGGGAAAGGGAAAACATAACTTTACTAATTTACAAAAAACATTGACTATTTTAATTCCTAAAAATAACTCTTTAGAAAGCTTAGAAATTGAAACTGTGTCTTCTAATATAAATATTGAACAAATTATTGGAAAAAATTTAGAATTAAAAACCGTTTCAGGTAATATAAATTTAAATAGTATTGATTTTGTTGATTATTCATTATCAAGTGTTTCTGGGGAAGTAACGGCAACAATGAAAAACGGTGAAGAATTAGAGGTTGAAACTGTTTCGGGGAATATCACTTTATCTTCTTATTACACCGAAAATTTCAAAATAAAAACTGTTAGTGGACAAACTCAATTATCATTAAATGCTTATGAAAAGACGAAAACTTGGAATGGGAAAATAGAAACCGTTTCAGGAATAATTAAGGTATCATTAACTGCAGAAACCGAATTTGCTCTAAATTTAAAAAACACGAGTGGAGTTTTTTCAAATGATTTCTCATGTATTCAACAAAATAATCAATATATTCATATAAGTAATAAAAATAGTTTAAGTATTGATTCTGTTTCTGGTAATATTAGTATTAATAAAACTTTTTAATATTCCAAAAAGTTGATAACATAAAGAAATGATGTTATAATAGAATATAATATAATAGAACTTATTAGCGGAGGTATTATGAAAAAAGATAATTTAAGTTTAAGTATTATCGGTGGGATGCCATCATTAATAATTTTAATCACCACAATCATTGCTTTTTTTGATAGTTCAAAATCCATAAGTGGGTTAATTCTACTGATAGTTGCTAGTATCGTTATTTTTAGCGGAGCAGTGTTAAGTTATTTTAAATATACTAAATTATCAGCGCTAGCCACATTATCGGGTAGTTTAATTGGTTTAATAGGTTATCATTTAGCATCAAAAATGATTGAAGGTGTTTTTGTAACTTCTAAACAATTTTTATTACTTTGGTTTGTTAGTTTACTGGTTGCTTTAGCAGTAGCGGTTAAATGTTATGCTGGAACAACGAAAAATGAAGAAACCAATATTTGGAAACGCTTAAATCTTACGTCATTAATAATAGCAATTATTACAGTTGCTTTTACCATTTATTTGGCGATTATATTGGCTTTAAATGGGGCAGTATTAACACCAATTGTTTGTTTGGTCGTAGTAGGAGTCATTATAGCTAGTAAATTAATAAGTATCGTGTTTAATTTGCAATCTGGCTCATGGTTAATGATGTTAGTACCTATTTTATTAATTATGGGAATGATACCTTATGAAATTGGGCAACATAATAGTGGAATTATTTTATCAGCAGTTGTTTGTGTTTTATCATTTGTTCTGCTAATATCAGAAATAGCCTTTCTTAAAGGAAAAGAATAATGTTTATTGATACGCATGCACATCTTAATAATTCCGACTTATATCAAAAGATTGCCCAAGTCATTAAAGAAGCAAATGAAGCCCAAGTAGGAATATTTATTGTACCAGGATATGATTATGAAACTTCTAAAAAAGCATTAGAATTAGCCCGCCAACATCCGTTTATATATGCGGCAATTGGATATCATCCAACCGAAATTAAAGGCTATGGTGCTGAAGAATATAACTGGCTTGCAGAAAACGCTGAAGATGAAAAAGTAGTAGCGATTGGAGAAGTGGGATACGATTTTCATTGGGAAACAACTACAAAAGAAGAACAACAAGAAGCTTTCTATAAACAAATTGAAATTGCTAAAAAAGTTCATAAACCATTAATTATTCATTCAAGAGATGCAACTCAATTAACCCTTGATACTTTAAAAAATACTGATGCTGCCCAAGTAGGAGGGGTAATGCATGCTTATTCAGGTAGTTTAGAGATGGCTTATCTTTTCATTCAAGAGAATTTTTATTTGGGGGTTGGAGGACCTGTAACTTTTAAAAATGCTAAAGAAATTAAAAAAGTCGTTAAAGAAATCTCTTTAGAATATTTATTAAGTGAAACAGATTCACCATATTTAACACCTCATCCCTATAGAGGATGTGAGAATAGCCCCAAATATATTCCTTTAATTGTTAGTGAAATTGCTGAACTCAAAGAAATGAAGACAACGGAAGTAGCTGAAGTTCTTCTTAAAAATGCTAAAAAATTATTTAAACTGGGGTAAAAAAAGTGAAGAAAAAAATACAAATTTTGAGTATCTTATTTATAATGTTGATTACAATTTCAGGCTGTGATTTTTTTACTAGTACTATTGAAACAACTAATAATATTACTAATAAAGTTACTACTATTGAAGATTTTACGATTGGTGATTTTCAGACTGCTCTACAAACGGCAATTGAAAAAGCTGAAGCATCATCGATTGCCATTGTTCATAGTGAAGGAGGTTGGATGGGGTCAACATCTTTGGGTAGTGGAGTAATACTAAAAAGAACAGCGGTTTTAATAGATGAAGATAAAGGAGAGATTAGTGGAAATATTTCGAAATATGACTATTTAGCAGTGACTAATCGACATGTTGTGATAACCTCTAATTATACTATCAGTAATTCTTTGAAAGTATATGTAGGTAATGGTGATCAAGTAGAAACGGCTAAATGTCTGGCTTATTCTAGTAAAGAAGATCTTGCTTTACTTTCATTTTCATCTGCTACTTACCTTCCTTCCGCAACGATTCAAGATACAACCAATCTTAAGAAAGGGACTTTTGCAATTGCCATTGGTTCACCATATAGTTTAGATTACTATGATAGTGTGACTTTGGGAATAGTTAGTTATCCATTTAGATATTTAGAAGATGAAGCATTTGTTTTGGGGCGTAAATCATATGGGGTAGTAGAAAATATATATATTCAACATGATGCAGCCATCAATTCAGGAAATAGTGGAGGAGGATTATTTAACATTGAGGGAAAACTTTTAGGAATCAATACGCAAAAACTACAATCTGATTATACGGATGTCGTTGAAGGAATGGGGTTTAGTATTCCATCACATGTTATATTAGAATTATTTAAAGATTATTTATAAAATAAAATGCACATTAAATGTGCATTTTTATTATGATTTAATATAATAATTCGATGTACCAAGGAATATTATTTCTTTTAAAATACAGTTTTTTGTAATATTCACCAAAAGCGGGATAGAATCCGGTTAAAGGGTTTAAATCTACGGCGATAACATCACTAGGTGTAGTATACCAACTAGTTTGTTTATTTTTTAAATAACTTTCTACCGTATCAGCCCAAATATATTTTCCATAAGAAGTGTTTTCATAAGAAGTGATTTCACGAGCATCATCGTATCCAGTCCACACTGCTACTAATATATCAGGATTATAGCCAACCATTAAATTATCGGTATCAGTTGAACCCGACTTTCCTGCGTATTTATGATTAAGTAAAGAAACTAGTCTTCCACCAGTAGGGCGAATATTATAAGTCATCGAGTTATCAAAAATAGAGGTCATGGATTCATTAAGTAAATATACATCACTTTTATTGGCTATTCTTGTAGTGGTTCGCTCTTTTTTTTCATAAAGTAGATTACCTTCAAAATCAGTAATTTTAGTAATAAAGGTTGGTTCGATATATACACCTTCATTAGCTAACACACTATAAGCCGTTGTTAATTCTTGAAGACTAATTTCATAAGTTCCTAGAGCTAAAGAAGGAATGGCGGGAATTTCACCAGAAATTTTGAATTTTTTTAAAGTATTAACTAAGACATCAGTACCTAAAAAAAGATGAGTTTTCATAGCATATATATTATCACTAGTTGCTAGGGCATAGACCATTGAAACATCTTGATTAGCATAAATATTACTATAGTTTTTAGGAGAATAAGCTTCGCCATTAATATAAAAAGTGGTTTCTTCACTTTTAAAGGTTGTTGCGGGAGTAAAGCCATGCTCTAAAGCGGCTAAATATAGAAAAGGTTTAATTGTTGAACCACTCTGTCTTTTGGCATCAACCGCTCGATTAAAAGTACTTTGTTGATAATCGTTTCCACCTATAACGGCTAAAACATTACCAGTTTTAGGTTCAATAGCATAAACAGCAGTTTCAATATCATTGTTTGGATGACGTTTTTTAATACTTTTTAAAATACTATCATTTAAAGTACTATCTAAAGTTGTGTATACTCTAAGTCCCCTAGCAGTATAATCGTTTAACCATCCCATACTATTTAGTTCTCTAATAACCAAATCTTGAAAATATGGGGCATTTTCATTTTCAATTTGTGGGTTTCTCCCTATCAAGTTTAATTCAGAATCACGATTTAATAAGTACATTTCCTCAGTTATTTTGCCATCGTTATATAGTTCTTTTAAAATAAGTTCTCTGCGTTCTTTATTATTTTCAGGATTTTTAATTGGTGAATAGTTACTAGGGCTTTTAGGAATACTTGCTAAACAACAAGCCTCAATTAGAGAAAGTTCACTTGCGTGTTTACCAAAATAATATATACTAGCATCCTCTATTCCGTAGGCTCCACTATCAAAATAAATAGAGTTTAAGTAGCCCGTTAAAATTTCATTTTTATTATATTGACGCTCAATGTTCATCGCAATCAGCACTTCATTTAGTTTACGTTCAATTGTTTTATCACTGCTTAAATATAAGTTTTTAACATATTGTTGCGTAATGGTTGATGCCCCTTCAACAAAATCTTTATTTCGAATATCGGCAATTATTGCACCACCAATTCTAATAAAATCAACCCCTTGATGATCGTAAAATCGTTTATCTTCAATAGAAATAAAAGCATCAATTACATATTCGCTAATCTTATCTAAAGTGACATAAGATTGTTTGCGATTATTGGAATAAGATAGATATTTTTGACCTTGATTATCATACAATTCAATGGTTGATATTTGTGGCATTTCATATTTTAAATTATAATTAATAATTGAAAAACTGATAACTAAAGTAGATAATAAAATAACGATAATGACCAAAAGAATTTTAGAAAATTTTAATAATTTTTTTAAACTTGTTGCTAATTTTGTTTTAAACATATAATAATCACCATTTTTATTTTTACCAAAATAATTAAATATATATATCCATAATTTGGTAAAAAAACTAATAGTAAGAAACTATTAGTTGTTAAATAAATCATCAATTGCTAATTCAAAATTTCCTATATAAATGTGTTCAATAGAAGTTTGTCCTACCCAATTAATGATTATTTGGTTACCATCTTTTACAAAAGGTAAATTACTTTTTTGAATAAAAGATTGATCAAAAGCGATTAAATAATCAAATTCCAGAATATTATTATTCCATTTTAGATGATAGTCATCAATTAATTCAACAGGAGAATCAATAATTATAATATCGTTACGAGTGGGAATAAGATTAATTAATTTATTTGTTAAAATCGCAATCATATACTAACACCTCAAGATAATTATAAAATAAATAAAAATAAAAAGCAAATAAAATAGAAATATGTTATAAGGGACAACATGTCTATATTAGATTTTAATTAAAGAGGAGTTGGGTGCTTTTTGTGATATAGTTCAAATTTCTATTTTACAGTGATAAAAATGTTAGATTGTGAGTGGATATTTGTTTATGTCTTTATTATTTTTAAAACTTATGATATAATGAAAGTAAGTATTAAAATAGGAGGTAATAAAAATGAATATTTGGCATGATATAAATTCTAAAAGAGTGACTCCAAGTAAATTTATTGCTTGTATTGAAATTTCTAAGAATAGTAAAATGAAATATGAATTAGATAAAGAAACAGGAACTTTAATTTTAGACCGAGTATTGTTTACTTCTACTCATTATCCCGCTAATTATGGTTTTATTCCGAAAACTTATGCGGGAGATAATGATCCATTAGATGTTTTAGTTCTTTGTCAATCAGAAATTTTACCGCTTTGTTTAGTAGAATGTCGTCCTATAGGCGTAATTAAAATGATTGATAATGAAATGATAGACGAAAAAATTATTGCGGTAGCAGTAAACGATCCATCTTGGAATTCTTATTCTAATATTGATGAATTGCCAGAACACATTTTCGAGGAAATGCGACATTTCTTTAGAGTATATAAAGAATTAGAAGGTAAAACTACATCAATCGTTGAAACAAGAGGACCTAAAGAAGCTGAGCGTTTAATTGAAGTAGCAATGAAAAGATATGAAGAATATTTTGATAAATAATTGAAGGAGAATAATATGTACGAGTTAATTGTTTTTGATTTAGATGGCACAATTCTTAATACTTTAGATGATTTAACTGACAGTTTGAATGTGGTGTTTAAAGAATTAGGTTATCCAAAACGAACAATTGAAGAAGTTAGAAACTTTGTCGGGAATGGCGTTTTAAAACTAATTGAAAGAGCGGTTCCGACTAATACTAGTGAAGAAGATGTTTTTAAGGCTTTTCATCGTTTTTCTAAATACTATCAAACACATTGTGCGATTAAAACCAAACCTTATGAAGGGATTATAGAAGTTCTTCAAGAACTAAGAAAACAAGGTTGTAAAGTTGCGGTAACATCAAATAAGATACATCCAGCTGTAGTCTCTTTATGCCATAAATATTTTAAGGGATTAATTGATATCGCAATTGGAGATAATCAAATAAGACCTAAAAAACCAAATCCTGATATGGTAGAATATGTTTTAGAACAGTTAAAAATATCGAAAACTAAAACCATATATGTCGGTGATTCTGATGTCGATATCTTAACCGCGAAAAATACCGGTATCGATTGTATTGTGGTAGATTGGGGTTTTAGAACAAGGGACTTCTTGATTCATCATGAAGCAAAGAAAATTGCTTCTAATCCTAAAGAATTACTACAATTATTAAAAAAAGATTGACATTTTTCAAGTAAATGCGTTGATACAAAGGACTCTTCCCATGGAAGAGTTTTTTAGCTAATAAAATGGGTTAATAATGAATGGATAATTAATACTTTTTCAAAGTAGTAATATGTAGTTTTATGATTTATAAGAACGCTAACCTAAAACTTTAGACTTTGCAGGGTTAGGTATGTCTTGTCCACATCTTGATGAAGATACTAATTTAAAATCTTATGTGATGCCTAGACTATTGGAAGATAGATGAACAAAAAGATTTAGCCTCTTGTCCAACTAGAATAAATAAAAAAAGAACTCTTAAATGGAATGTATAACGTTCAATTTAGGAGTTTTTTATTTAAAAATATAATGTCGAAATATAGATATATTTGAAATAATATGATGAATATTGTAGAATAAACTAGTAGTGTATGGGGCATGTCTTAAAAATAAATTATTATAATATTTGGACGCTTTGAATTATTCACAATGCGTTCTTTTATTTTTTAAAAATATCAAAATTTTATTTTTTGGTTGTAAAATCGTTCTTTTTTCTCGTGTTACTAGATAGAGGGGCATTCAATTATTTTTAGACAAAAGAGGTGCTCATAAATTAGGAAGGGGAAAAAATGAATACTAGAATAAAACTTGTAATCAAGTATCAAGAAACCAAAGCAGATACAGTATTTGAAGAAATTGTGAAAGAATTTAATAATCTTATTGAATTTCATTTAAAAAATATTCCACATAAAGATATAAAAGATGTTAAACAGGAAATGTTGATGAGTTTATATAGTGTAGTTAACAACAAATTTAAGATAAATGGAAATATAAAAATTGATAATGATTTTTTGAATCAGATTTTAGAATAGTAATGGGAAATAATACTGAAACTAAATTTATTAATGGATCAACGATAATTGATCTAAAAGATGCAACCAATGTTAGTTATGTAGAAAATAGTGTTCAAAAAAACGGAACAATTTCATCTGAATTCTTTTTAACTGATAGTGATTTATTTGCTACATATAAAAGTTTGTATTATAAAAACCAAAAAGGACAAGGAACATTTGATTTAGTATATTGTAGTGGAACTAAAGTTAAATCTGTAAGCAGTGTAAAAATTATCACAAATTCTAATTCAGTTAGTTTATCGATTGATGGTGACGGAATACCAAATTATTACACATATTCATCAAATAGAATTGCCAAAAAACAATGGAGTGTTACTGAAACACAAGTTAGATTTCATAAAGAAACTTCAACAAAATATTATTATGAAACTAAAGTTGCAATTCAATTAATGGAAGAAGTAGATAAAAGGGTTGAAGAAAGCAAATCTACTAAAACGTATGAGTGGCAAAATGCTAATGGAACTCCTAGAGCAAAAAAAGATGAATATTCGGTAGTCACATCTTATCATTATGATAATTATGGAAATTTAACATCAATTAGTGTTTATAATGATGATGTGGCTAATAAAGAGTATTTAACAACAACATATGATTATGGAACTGTTGAAGAAAAATTAAGAGAAAATCCTAAAAGTTGTATTCAAAATGGTGTAAAAAAAGAATTCTATTATAATGAACCACATTTTACTACAAATTACACATTAGAAGAAAATTCAAAAGAAAAGTTTGCTTATGATGGATATAATGAAAAAATTACTACAGTTTCAAATTTAAATAATTCAGATTCATCATTAGAATATAAAAATACATTATTGTATGATGAATATGGTAGAATTAAAAGTGTAAGTGATTTAAGTAATAGAACTTATGGGTTTATATATAATGTTTTTGGTGAACCACTAAAATATTTTGAAAATGGACGTTTAGTATTAGAAAAAAATGTTCAAAAAGAAAGTAATTATGATATTGTACTGGAAAAAATATATAATAATGAACAAGCAGTAAATGATAAAATTATAAATACTGCTTATGAAAATGAGACAAAGATAGATAATTATGGCAAAATTTTATCACAAAAAAATAAAAAGAACTCTGTAGATAGTGGAACAACAGTTTTATTTGATTACCAATCAGTCAATGAAAGTGAATCAGTAGCAAAAGTTACTCAAATTGTGGATCCATATGAAAAGGTGACTTATGATTATATATATGATGATGAAAACAGACCTAGTGGATATCGAGTAAAAAGTAATTCTTCAAATAATAAAGAAATGCAAGTACGTCAAGTTGGAAATGGTGATACTCAATATTATTTTCAAAAAGAAAATGAGTATATTATGTCACAAGTAGTAAAAGAAGATGCAGAATACGATGGAGAAAAACCAAAATTTAATGATCCAAGAATTAGAAGAACAAAGTATGTCAAAATGGAAAGTGAAAATTCAAGTGAGTTTGAAGAAAATTATAAAGACTTTAATTTCCAATATTCATATGATGAACTAGGACGTTTATCACAAAAATCAAATGAGGCAATAGAACATAAAAAATTTCTTCAATTAGCTAATAAAATTAATATTGATAAAAAAGTAGCATATGAAAATGGAAAAACTATTATTTCAAAAATTGAATATACAGTTAATTCAAAAGATGACAACAGTAATGATTATGCTATATTAACTTTTGATAATTCATATGATAGTAAAAATAATCTTACAAAGATTTCATCTAAGGGAAAGAGATTTATTGAAAATCCCACAGATGAAAAATTATGTAATACAACAGATTATATATCAAGAATTAATAATTATGAATATGATACTTTTGATAGATTAATTAAAGAAACAAGGCTTGATAATAATTTAGAAGCATTAAAAATTGAGTATGATTATTATAAAAATTCTGGTAATTTAAGAAAAGTTATAAAAGATGGAAGTATATTTAAAAAATTTACATATCAAAATGGTAGAAAAACAAATGTTTCCTTATGGGGAATAGACTATCCAATTAGTTATGATAACTATGGTAATATTATAAAAGATGCATATGGAACAATAGGATATAATTCACGTAACTTATTATCCTCATATTATGTTGGTACAATCAGTAATAATTATTATTCGACTACTGACTATACAAAAAAGTGTGATTATTATTATAATTACCAAGGTGTAAGATATAGAAAAAGAATTAAACATTCTGCTACAAAGACACAATATGTAAAATACTATTTAGATGGAAGTAGAATTTTAGGAGAAGATTGGAGCTATTCAGATAATTCAACTGAGAAGTCAATTAGATATTTCTATGATGCTGAAGGAATTGCTGGATTAAGATATGATGGATGTAACTTTACTTTTCTAAAAGACCCATTAGGTAATGTTAGTAAAATTTTATATCAAGGCAAAACAATTGGTGAGTATATTTACGATGCGTGGGGAAACTGCGAAGTAATCGAATTATCGATTGATAGTGATGAAACAAACGGAGCTAGGGATAGATTTGTATTACATAATAATCCGTTTAGATGGAAAACACATTATTTAGATTTAGAAACAGGTTTATATTTTGTAAATGGCAGATATTATTCACCAGTTCTAATGCAATATTTAAATGCTGATAATATTGAAAATATTACTCCAAGTGAAGTTAATGCTTTAGATAGACATGCAATTACACTTGATAATAGTATTACATATGAAGTAAATGAAAGTACAATTTTCACTGATACTGAACTTTATCCAGATCCAACTTATGATCCACTTCTTGATAAATCATGGTGGTCGTTAAACTGGAAAAAAGCAATTCAGTGGATAGCGTTTGCTGTAGTATTTATAGTTTCTATAGTCTTGATGTGCATTCCTGCAACTTCTGCATTTGGAGTAGGAATGTTTATGGCAGGACTGAAAGCAGCAATTAGTGGTGCAATTATTGGTGGAATTATTGGCGGAATAATGAATGCAATTAATGGAAATAGTTTTATGGAAGGATTAGTTAAAGGAGCAATAGAAGGATTTATAAACGGTTTTACAACAGGTGCATTAATGTTTTGTGCTAGTCAAGCTATTACGGCTTTGTCGAATGCAGCAAGTTCAAGATGCTCAACTCCTGGAAATTGCTTTATTGCTGGCACATTGGTTTTAACATCATTAGGTAATAAAAAAATTGAAGATATTGAAATTGGTGATGAAGTTTGGGCATATGATGAAGAAACAGGAGAAAAGAAACTGAAGAAAGTTGTTGATTTATTAAGAAATAAAACAAAAAAATGGGTACACTTATTATTTGAATTTTTAGATGGAACAATTGAAGAAATAGTATGTACAGAAGGTCATCCGTTCTATGTGAATAATTTAGGCTGGGTAAAATCAATTGATTTACTTGAAAAAGATTCAGTTTTAATGTATAATGATTGTGTTGCTAATGTTTTTAAAAAAGAAATAGAAGAACTGAAAACTGAAGAAATAACATATAATTTTGAAGTTGAAGATAATCATACTTATTATATTGGTAAGAATTCTATTTTAGTCCATAACAATTGTAGAAGTAAAGCTGTAAAAGATGCATGGAAGGCTGAAGTTGATAATGTAAAAAATGGTGGAGATGGTTTAACAAGAAAATGGAGTGGTTCAGAAAAAGAACAGTTGCTTACACGAGGAAAAGTCAAAGGATATCATGGTCACCATATGAAAAGTGTAAAGGGCTATCCAGAATTAGCAGGAGACCCTAATAATATTCAATTTTTAACTAAAGCGGAACATTTGATGGCACATGGTGGTAATTGGAAAAATATTACTCATGGTATTTTCATAATAGGAGGTTAATTTTATGAATTTTATTATTGATTTTATAAGAAAAGAAGAAGAAAGAAAGCAAATTAAAGTTGATGTCTATACTAATGGAATTAAGTATGTTATTGAAAACGACCCACTTGTTGCAAGAACTTTTCACTCTTTTTTTAAACCATTAAATAATGAACAAATACTTAAGTTAGAAGATGATGTGAATCACGTTCAAAAAGCTAAATATGTTTTTCCGGAATGGTATATTGAATTTTTAAAAACTACAAATGGGTTAAATATATTTATTAATTCAATTTCATTATTTGGAGAGCAGACTCCAATAGTAGAGAATAAAAAAATTGGTAAAACTGAATCATTGTTGGAGAGAGAAAATATAGGATGGTTAGCTCCGTACAATTTGCGTTATTCTAATTCAGTGAAATTTCCTGAAGAGGCTCAAAATCGATGGTTAGTAATCGGAAATTATAAGTATGATGGAACTCATATTGCATGGGATTTTAAAACAAAAAAAATAATAGCTATGTATGCTTTACCAGCAACCACATCTATAAAAAAACTTAAGAAAATGAAAGAATGCGACTATGAATCAATGATAATTTGTGAATGGGATAATTTTGAATCTTTTTTTGTTACAGAGAGTGAACGATTATCTAAAATTTTTGAAAGTTATACCGATTTAACTGAAATTAAAAATTATGATGCAATTTTGGGGAAAAAAACACTTCCAATTTCTCATAAGGAACATGTTAATTAATGATTTTATATTAAATGTGTAATATGGATTATATTAAATGATTTTGATGACATAGTACAGATTCAGCGAAGTCAACATATCTTGTATCATAGGTCTTATGGATATATGGATCCGAGTGACATAAGATTTACTCAAGATAGTATTTCAAATACATTTCAAGATGGTAGTGCTGTTGATGATATGGTAAATGGTTTAAAAAATGGAACTATTGATCCTAAGAACGTGAAGCCAATTAGAGTTTTTCAACAGAATGGAAAAATATACTCATTAGATAATCGAAGATTATATGCATTTAAGCAAGCTGGAATGGATAATATTAGAGTTAAATGGGTTAACCCAAAAAACAAAACAATTTCACAGAAAATAGCTATGCATTTTACCACAAAAACTGATGGCTTATCAATTATTATGAGAGGATAGAAGGTGTAAAATATGATAAAGATTTATGATAAGAATTTTATAATTCATACTGTTCCATTAGAAAAATTTTATTCTGAAGGAAGAAATTTCATTTTAGAGATAGACGATACTACTGAACAACGAAAAAAAATTATTTTTGAACAGTATGGGGCAATTAAGTTAATTCCTAGTGATGCGATAAAAGAACTTGATTATAGATGTCCTGAATTTAAAAAAGGAGAATTTCCTTTAGTTATAATGATGGATGACAATTCAAAATGGATTAAAGATATTGATAGAAAATGTGTGAAATTTAATATGTCTTCCTTTGACGATTATGGGTTATATAAACATTATATAATGTTTATTGGTGATTTTTTCTATGAAATTATTGCTTGCAAATGCACTGTAGAGAATATTTAATATGTTTTTTAGAGATAATTTTAAGCAACTAATAAATCTAATATTTTATATTTCTAAAAATTCAAATTATTCATTCAATTGTGAACAAGTAAAAAAAATTTTTGCAGATGAATTAATATGTATATCAAATGAAGAGACTAAGATTAAAAGAATGTCTGACTCACTTACGTTCTTATTAGGAAATATTAACCAATCTTTTGATAAAGATATATTAAATAAAGCTTATTTTTTATTATCTAATAAATTGATTGATATTACTATTTTAAATAAAATTGTAGAATTGTATTATAAAAATATTGACGCTGCGCCTCAGTCATTATCAGCGTTACTCCATTTATATATAATTAATAATATTGATAAAGATAATATTGAGTTTGCTTTCTTAATATCTAATTATATTATGTTAAAAAGTGGTAGATGGTTTTTAATGCCTTATGAATATTGTCATAATGATTATAAAGAAGCTATTAAAAGTAATG
>CAYLLO010000030.1:0-17612 GCA_964384805.1 uncultured Staphylococcaceae bacterium
CGGCGTTGACGTTTCCGGCGGCGAAGCACAGAAGATCGCCATTGCCCGTGCGCTCTATAAGGATGCTCCGTTTATTATCCTCGACGAGCCTACGGCAGCGCTCGACCCGATTGCCGAAGCGGAGATTTACGGAAGATTTGATGAGATCGCAGGCGACAAGACCGCAATCTATATCTCCCACCGTCTGTCCTCTTGTAAGTTCTGTGACGAGATTGCCGTGTTTCATGATGGAGCAGTAATTCAGCAAGGAACTCACGCAAGTCTCGTTGTTGACACAAATGGCAAATACTACGAGTTGTGGAACGCACAGGCACAGTATTATACGGAGTAAAACTATTTGGTGCTTTTCTTTGACGTGTAAAGAAAATTCATTTTCAATGAGTGCATAAAAAATGAAAACTGCTGTATTTTTTATCCTGAAAGGATGGAGAGTACAGCTGTTTTATGTTTTTTAGTTACCAATAAGTGGTTTTAAAAATTTATCAAAATTATAAAAAACTGGAAAGTCTAATTTTAATCTACAAAAAAATTAGAAATACTTTGTTTTAGGCAGAAGAATATACCAAATTAGAAAACAATAATATAATAAAGTGACTAAGAGAGGAGATAGTTATGGATGATGTTTTAGTATTAGAAAATGTTAGTAAATTTTTTCATACTGAACTTGGAACTTTAGAAGTATTAAGTGATGTTAGTTTTATGGTTAAAAGAGGAGAAATAGTTTCAATTATTGGTCCATCTGGGAGTGGTAAGAGCACAATATTAAATATTATTTCAGGATTATTAGAACCTAGTGATGGTAAGATATTGACTAATGGAGAAATTGGCTATATGTTTCAACGAGATCATTTATTAGAATGGCGAACTATTTGGGATAATGTCAAATTAGGATTAGAGATCAGAAAAGAAGAGACAGAAGATAAACTATTGGAAATCAGTAATTTATTAGAAAAATATGGATTAAAGGATTTTATTAATAGTTATCCTTATGAATTATCAGGAGGTATGCGTCAAAGAATAGCTTTAATTAGAACTCTTGCTATTAAACCTTCTTTATTATTGTTAGATGAACCATTTTCGGCTTTAGATTATCAAACAAGGTTGATGGTATCTGATGATGTATATAAAATAATTAAAGATACCAATACTTCCACAATCTTAGTTACACATGATATTTCAGAAGCAATATCAATGAGTGATAAAATAATTGTTTTATCACAAAGACCAGCTAAAGTTTTAGCAATACATAATATTGAAATAGCAAAAGATGAGCGCACTCCATTAAAAACAAGAACTTCAAAAGAGTTTAGAGAATATTTTGATTTGATTTGGAATGAATTGAATGAAGAAAAGTAATATTTATTTTATCGAACAGAAAAAAGAAAAAAGAAGAATTGTTTTTTTTCAAGTATTGTTTTTGATAATGTTTGTTTTGAGTTGGGAAATAGGTTCTCGGTTAGAAATTATTGATAAATTTTTATTTAGTAATCCATCTAGTATAGGTAAATTATTATTTCAATATTTATTAAATAAGGAATTATTCAAACATTTAGGAATTTCTGTTTTAGAAACATTAATAGGGCTGGTAATAGGAACTTTAATCGGTTTATTGGTGGCAGTTGGTTTATGGTGGAATCGGACAATTGCCAAAATATTAGATCCTTTTTTGGTAGTACTAAATGCTTTGCCTAAAACAGCTTTGGCTCCAATTTTAATCATTTGGGCAGGTACAGGAATCAAAGGAATTGTGGTAGTGGCAATGAGTATATCACTAGTATTAACAATTATAACTGCCTATTTAGACTTTACGCAAATTGAAGAAGAAAAAATTAAAATGCTTAAAAGTTTTAAGGCTACAAAGTGGCAAATTCTAACTAAATTAGTACTGCCAAGCAATTATCCTAATATTATCAGTATTGTGAAAATTAATATAGGATTAACTTGGGTAGGAGTTATTGTCGGTGAATTTTTAGTTTCAAGAGCAGGAATCGGTTATTTAATAGTTTATGGTTCACAAGTTTTTAAAATGGATTTAGTCATGATGGGAGTTATTGTTCTTGCTGGTATTGCTTTTTTAATGTATGAAATTGTTAATATTTTAGAAAAAAAATTTCGAAAAAAGAGAGGGAAAATTTCGTGAATAAGACGGGAATAATTAAGAAAACTTTATATTTATTAATCGTGGGATTTTTTGGTATAGCTTTAGGGAGTTGTAACAAAAGTAAATTGACTAAAATAGAATTAGCTGAAGTTACGCATTCAATATTTTATGCCCCATTATATGTTGCATTAAGTGAAGGATATTTTGTAGAAGGAGGATTAGATATTTCATTAGTTAATGCTGGAGGTGCAGATAAAGTAATGGCTGCTTTAATTTCGGGTGCGTCACAAATTGGTTTAGCAGGCCCTGAATCAACAATTTATGTTTATAATAATGGTCAAAGTGATTATATGATTAACTTTGCTCAATTAACTAAACGTGATGGAAGTTTTATCGTAGGTCGAGAAAAAATAGATGATTTTACTTTAGAAGCTCTTCGGGGGAAAAGTATTTTAGGAGGTAGAGTCGGAGGTGTTCCAGAAATGACTTTGGAATATATCCTAAAACAAGCAGGACTTACTGTAGGACGTGATATAGAAGGTTATGATGTTTTAGTTCGAACAGATATTCAATTTAATGCTATGACTGGTTCATTTTTAAATGGTGAAGGAGATTTTACAACAATGTTTGAACCAACAGCGACTCTTTTAGAAAAAGAAGGAAGAGCTTATATTCTAGCAAGCGTTGGAGAATTTATTGATGAAATACCTTTTACATCTTTCTATTCTACGAAGAGTTATCTTGAAAATAATGAAGAAATAATTACTGCTTTTACCAAAGCTTTATATAAAGGTCAAAAATTTGTTATGGAAAAAACGGATAAAGAAGTTGCAGAGAGTGTTATTAAGTATTTTACAGATTCCACCATTGATGATTTAACAGTGGTTGTTGCACGTTATCGAAAAGCAGATATTTGGTGTGAAAATCCATATTTTAAAGAAGAAGGATTAAATCGTTTGATGGGAATTATGGAGAAAGCAGGAGAACTTGATAAACGTGCACCTTATGATATGATTGTTAATAATACATATGCAGAAAAAGCAATACAATAATAAAAACAAGCCAAAATTATTGGCTTGTTATTTATTAATATTGTTAGAAATGGCTTCACTAATGGCTTCACAAAGTTTAGCCTTTTCCATAGTATATGCTTGATTAATACAATGATAAACAGCTTTGGATTTGCTTCCACCATGTGCTTTAACAATGGTTTTATTAACACCAAGCATTACACCACCACCATAGTTATTATAGTCCATTAAATCTTTAATACCGATAATATCCTTTTTTAGAAGAAGAGCACCCAGTTTATTTTTCAAACTAGTAGTCATAGTTTTTTTAATTAATTTCATTAATTCTAATCCTGTACCTTCGGTAGATTTTAGTAAAACATTGCCACTAAAACCATCGCATACAATTAAATCATATGCTCCAGTTAATAAATCACGACTTTCCATATTTCCAACAAAGTTAATAGAAGGATTATTCTTTAGTAATTCATAAGTTTCTTTACGGAGCATATCACCTTTGTTTTCTTCTACGCCGATATTTAAAAGAGCAACTTTGGGTTTTTTAATCCCATATGCTTTTTCCATGTATAAACTTCCCATTACCGCAAATTGTTCCAAATTAAGAGGATCGCAATCGACATTAGCACCACTATCACAAATCCCTACAATTTTTCCATTCATAGTTGGTAAGATAGGACAAAATGCTGGACGTTTTACTCCTTTAATACGGCCAACCTTTAACACTGAGCCTACTAGCACTGCTCCAGTAGAACCTAAACTTACTAATCCTTTAATATCTTCTTCATATCTTAGAAGATCATAGGCCTTTACTAAAGAGCTTTCTTTCTTTTGTTTAATTGCTTCAGTAGGTTTATCTTCACAAGAAATTATCTCAGGGGCATGAACAATTTCTAGACGTTCTGTATCATAAGTATATTTGGCTAATTCTTTTTTCAATAATTCCTTATCTCCAGTTAAGACAATTGCTAAATCTGGATTTTCATTAAGTGCCATAATAGCTCCTTCAACGTTAACTAAAGGGCTATGATCGCCACCAAAACAATCAACTACAATTTTTATCATCATTTTTTACCTCATTTCTTAACTCGTATTTAATTAATTATACCATTGTTTTCAAAAGTAGTCAATTTTTTTGTAAATGCTTTACTTTTTGTTATAAATAGGGTAAAATAAGTATAATTATAGATTGGAGCAAGTATATGAAGTATTATTTTATAATGAATCCTGTAACCGGCACTAGTGACAAAACAAAAATTTTGAGTAAAGAAGTTGAAGAGGTTTTTAAAAATCGTCCTAATGATGAATATGAAATATATATAACTAAGAAACGTGGTGATGGGGAAGATTTTGTTAGGAATGTTTCATCTAATTTAACAGAAGATACAGTTTTTTTAGCATGTGGAGGAGATGGGACTACATATGAAGTTTTAAATGGAATTAAAGATTTTGAAAAAGCAATTTTAGGAGTAATATCAGTTGGTTCTTGTAATGATTTTTTAAAATGTTTCCCTGATAAAGATTTTCGGACTATTGACTATGTTTTGAGTGGAAAAATAAGAAAATTAGACATTATTAATTGTAATGGACGATATTGTTTAAATGAAGTGAATATGGGATTTGATGCAATGGTAAATGATGATTGTAATCGCATTAAAAATAAAACTAAAAAGGTTAAATCGGCTTATAACCTGGCAATTATCAAAAATCTAATTGTAAAAGACGCTCCATTTGTTAATGTTACTATTGATAATAATAGTTTTTATAATGGCAAAATGCTTTTAATGACATTTACAAATGGAAAATATTATGGGGGAGGTTATTGTGCGGCCCCATTTGCAGAAGTTGATGATGGATATATAGAAGCTTTAGTAGTTAAAAATATTAGTCGTTTGCGCTTTGTGACTTTAATAAAAGACTATAAGCATGGAACCCATTTATCAAAAGCTAAATTTAAAAAAATCCTTCATTACACTAGAGCTAAACATATTCAAATTGAATTTCCTAAGCAAATTTGTATTTGTTTGGATGGAGAAATAACTTATTCTAGTAGTTTAGATATTAAATTAGAACCTTTCAAACTTCGATTTATAATGCCTGGAGTTTAAGATGTATCATAATTGGAATGAATTATTGAAAGTAGAAATGGGGAAACCTTATTTTAAGAATATAATGCAATTCTTAAATATTGAATACCAAAGAACAACAGTTTTTCCTCCACGTGAAGATATTATGAAAGCTTTTTTACTGACTCCTTTAGAAAAAGTAAAAGTTGTTATTCTAGGACAAGATCCTTATCATGAAGTAGGTCAGGCTATGGGATTGTCCTTTTCGGTTCATAAAGATCAACCTTTACCTAAAAGTTTAATTAATATATATAAAGAATTGTATGATGATTTAGGAATAGTTCCTGCTGATAATGGAGATTTGACATCTTGGGCTAATCAAGGAGTATTATTACTTAATACGATTTTAACCGTTCAAAAAGGTAATGCTTTAAGTCATAATATGATTGGTTGGGAACTTTTCACTGATGAAGTTATTAGAACTTTAAATGAACAATCTAGAAAAATTGTGTTTATATTGTGGGGAAGTTATGCAATTTCGAAAAAGGCTTTATTGAATAATCCGCAGCATTTAATATTAACTTCGCCACATCCTTCACCACTTTCCGCATATCGAGGTTTTTTTGGTAGTAAACCATTTTCTAAGACTAATAACTTTTTGTATCCAGATGTTATAGATTGGCATATTGAACAAAGAAATAAGGAGAATTAATAATGAAAAAAATTTTAAGTATAGTTTTTTTATTAATATGTTTAATTAGTTTAGGAGCATGTGATAAGACCGACGAAAATGAAAATGATAATAAAGTAGTAACTAATAAAGAGCCGATAATCGTAGAATTTTATACAGTTACCAATGAGTTAATTGCTCAATATGATTTATATAAAGGTGATGATGTATTAGAATTTCCTATATGTGATGAGGAAGGTTATTATTATTCATGGGATAAGAGTATAGATGAACTTAAGAATCTTCAAAAAAATGTCAGAATTGTTGGAACAAAATTAGAATATTATTTGAATGCTAAATACTATGTTGATGGAAAATTATTTTTTGAAAAAAATACCAACTATTTTTCAGAATACCAAATTCCTGAATTGCCGAATGATTATGAAAACTGTGTATGGAATGAAACAAGCAGAACACTAATAGGAGACCAATATTATATTGAATATACTTTGGCTTATACTTTAAAGAGTAATTATAGTATTATTTACAAAGATGGAAATAATATTTTAAATTTAAATCCTAGTACTTATGAGGTAGGTGATTCTATTACTTTGCCAACTTATGAAAAGGAAGGATATGAATTTGTCGGTTGGTTTTTATCTAGTATTTCGCTTCATAAATATGTAGAAATAAATCCTAATATGAGGGGTGATATCACCTTATATGCAAGATTTAATGAAATTGAAAAACAAAAAAAATTAGAATTACCAGAAGCAAACTATCATTTTGAAAAAATAAATAAAAATCCTCATGCTTCGGGAAATGGCACTTTTGTGTATCAACCTGTTTTTCCAGAAGGAGTTAATTCTTCAGTTACTAATTATGAATGGTCAACTAGTAATTCTTATATTGCAACTGTTTCAGCATATTCATCTATTACTGCTAAAAAAGCGGGATATTGTATATTAACTGCTAAATCTTTAATTGATTCAAGTATAATAATTAATTGTGTAATTAGAGTTGGTATTGATGGAGTTTTTGTTGCAAGTTTAGAGGAAGCTAATACCATTACAACATATGAAGTAACATTTATAGGCATAAATAACGAATTATTGGATAAACAAATTATTCCTAAAGGGGGATATGCAATTGCTCCCATACCACCAACTTATGATGGATTGGCATTTATTGGTTGGGATCAAAATTTATATAATATTGTGGAAGATATAACTATTAAAGCAATTTATAAAACAGGAACTAATAATTATGTAAGGAAAAAGTTTTCTTTAATAGGTGATAGCATTTCGACATATCAAGATTATGTTCCAAGAAGTTATAAAACTTTTTATCCCTATCAGACAGCAGATGTTAATGATGTTAATCAAACATGGTGGATGCAAGCTTTTACCAAAATTGGGGCTTCAATGTTTATTAATAATTCATATTCTGGTAGTTGTGTGGCTACAGAAGAGTTATCAAGTTCGAATAATATTAATCGTTTACAAGATTTAGTAGTTTCTAATCAATATGCTGATGTGATTGTTATTTATATGGGAAGTAATGATTGTAATGATCGAAGTGGTGTAACTGCGACTAAATTTGAAAAACAGTATTGTGAAATGCTACAAAAAATTGGAACTTTATGTAAAAATTCTGAAATAATTTTATGCACTTTGCCAGATTCTAAGTTATATTCAACAGAAAGACAAATAGAATTTAATAAAATAATTACGAATATTGCTGAAGAAAATAATTTGAAGCTTATTTCACTAGATAAAGTAAATTTAATACCATATTTAATTGACTCAGCACACCCTAATACTTTAGGAATGACAGCTATAGCTGAGCAAGTAGTTCAAGATTTATTAAAGTAGGAAAGTTTTTCCTACTTTTTATTGGCCTATAAAAAACAAAGTTGTATATTCTGATATTTAATATCATATATTGTAGTGGTGAAAGCAATGATTAAGATAATATGTAAAATTTTTACAATAGTATTAATGTTCCTTGTCACAATTAATTTAATGCCTCTTTCAAAAGCTGAAACAATGATGGCTAGTAATTGTGATAGTGCTATTTTGATGGAATCAATGACAGGTGAAGTTGTTTTTGAAAAAAATTCACATTATAAACGTGCCCCTGCAAGTATGACAAAGGTAATGAGTTTAAAAATAATTTTTGATAATTACAAAGATGGACGATTTACCATGGATGATTTAGTTACTACTTCAGAGTATGCTTCAAGCATGGGTGGTTCACAAATATTTTTGGCAGTCGGCGAACAAATGAAAGTTAAAGATTTGATTAAATCAATTGTAATTGCTTCCGCAAATGATGCTTGTGTTGCAATGGCTGAATTTATTGGTGGAACAGAAGCTTCATTTGTGGAAATGATGAATAAAGAAGCTGAAAAAATGGGGTTAAAAAATACTCATTTTGTTAACGCAACAGGTTTGCCAGTAGAAAATCATTATACTACAGCTTACGATATGGCTGTAATGTCAAAATGCTTGATTAATGAACATGGTAATGAAATTCTTCCAATATCTTCACGTTATGATGATTATGTTAGAGAAGGAACAGAGAAACAATTTTGGTTAGTTAATACCAATAAACTAATTAAATTTGTAGAAGGAGTAGATGGTTTGAAAACAGGATGGACAGAGAAAGCAGGTTATTGTTTAACTGCCACGATGTGTAAAAATAACATTCGCTTTATTGCGGTTGGAATGGGCTGTTTAACTTCTAAACAAAGAAATAGTGATATAGTAGATATGTTAAATTATGGAACCACAAATTATGAATTAGTTCCGATATATCAAAAAGGTGATGTTGTTTTAGAAAAACAAGACATTTTATCTGCTCCGAATAAATTTCATTTAGTAGTTCCTCAAGATGTTAATATTTTAAAAAAGAAAAACGAGGAACTAGGGAAAGTAACTAGTAATATAGAAAATGATGTTTTAAAAATATATTTAGATGGAAATTTGTATCAAGAGGTAATATTAGAAGTGGCTGAAAAAATGGAAAAAGCTAGCTTTTGGGATATTTTTTTGGATGTTATTAAGCAAATGTTTGGATGATTTTCTTGCGTAGTAAAAAATATTTATATATGGTATGTGAAGAATTTTTTGATACTAATAATATAATTGATATCAAAGAATTAACTACGGGTAATATCAATGAAACATATGTTGTAGAGTTTCCACAAAGTAAATATATTTTACAATTATTAAATGCCCATGTTTATTATTCTCCTATTGGGGTTATGAATAATACAAGATTGATTGTTGATCATATTAGAAAAAAATGTATATATAATGGCAAAAATCACCATCGCTCGGTCCTTAATTTTGTTAAAACAAAATATGAACAAGACTTAGCCATTATTGATAATGAATATTGGCGTTGTTCAGAATTTATTGAAGATGCATATAGTTTAGAAAAAGTAACATCAAAAGAAGAGTTTTATCAAATTGGTAAAGCAATTGGTAATTTTCAAAACTTATTAAATGATTTTCCTACTAAATTATTGGATGATACAATCAGGCATTTTCATGACACACCTTTTAGATTTGAACGATTCAAAGAAATAATTGAATTAGATAAATATGATAGAGTAAACAATTGTCAAGAAGAAATTAAATTTATTCTTGAACGTAGTTCAAGATTCAATATAATAAGTGATAAAATAAAAAATGGAGTTATTCCTCGTCGTGTTACGCATAACGATACAAAAGCAAGTAATGTTATGCTTGATAAAAAAACCAAAGAATATTTATGTTTAATTGATCTAGATACGGTAATGAAAGGTTCTTTATTATTTGATTATGGAGATGCCTTACGGTACGGAGCTTCTGTTGTTACCGAGGACGATGAAAGATTAACTATGGTAGATATTGATATGGAATTATTTAAGGTATTTACTAAAGGTTTTTTAGAGGAATTAAAACCTAAAAACATTTATGATGAAAAAATAACTAAAGAAGAAATAGCATTATTATATGATGGTATTTGGATTATTACAATTGAACTTGGAATGCGTTTCTTGCATGATTACTTAGATGGAGATCATTATTTTAGAGTTTCTAAACCACTTCATAATCTTATTAGAGCAAAAAATCAACTTCAGCTAGTAAGGAAATTAGAAGAAAAAGAAAAGAAAATTAAGGAAAGTATAAATGATATTTTAAAAGAGTTAGACTATGGTTTAGATAATTTGATTAGTTTATAGTTATTTCTTAATAATTTAACATTTTTTTCTACAAATAAAGAGAGTTATAGAAAATTTGACCTTTTGACAAAAGTCTTAATTTTAGAGATTTTGTCGAAGGTCTTTTTTTTATTTAAGAATTGTGATATTATCAATAAGAGAAAGGAAGAGAAGTATGGGGTTGAATTTACAAATGGCTTTAAGGAAAAATGTTTTAATTATCCGTCTTAAAGGTGAATTAGATCAAGCAAGTGTTACTACTTTAAAGTATCGCGTAAGTGAAGTAATTGATAAATATCGAATTAAAAATTTAGTTATTAATATGAATGATGTACCATTTATGGATAGTAGCGGAATAGGTTTTATTATTGGACGTTATACGCAATTAAAACAACGCAAAGGGAAGATTGTTATCTGTTCTATGAATGATATGGTAGAAAGAATTTTTAATTTATCAGGTTTAAAAAAAATATGTCTAGTTACTAAAAATGAAGAGGAAGCAGAAGAAAGGTTGGAAATTGCTTAATGAAAAATTATATGAAAGTTACTTTTCTAGCAAAAACAGAAAATGTTATTTTTGCTAGAACTATTGCGGTGGGGTTTTTAGTTAATTTAAATTTAGAAGTTGGAGAATTAAATGAAATAAAAACCGCTATTTCAGAAGCGGTTACGAATGCGATAGTTCATGGATATCAAAATGATGAACAAAAAGAAGTAGAATTAGTTATGTATTATGATGAAAACAAAATAACTATGGAAATAATAGATTATGGTATAGGAATAGAAAATGTTGAAAAAGCCCGCGAGCCATTGTTTTCATCTAAGGTTGATGAAGAACGTGCAGGTCTGGGTTTTACCATTATGGAGGTTTTCAGTGATGAACTAAAAGTTGAATCAGTTTTAGGACAAAAAACGAAAGTTACGATGGTGAAGACTTATAATGATTCACGAAAACATTAATAGTTATGAATATTTAATTAAAGAACATCAAGGATTAGTATATCATATTGTCAATCGATTTCATGTTTCTGCTTTTGATCGAGATGATTTAATACAATCTGGAATGATGGGATTATTAGAAGCAGTAAAACGTTATGATATTAATCGAGATGTAGCATTTAGTACATATGCTATTCCTTATATTATGGGTAGTGTAAAAAAGGAGTATTATAAGCAAAATTCTGTCATTTCGAGTGAATATTATAGAAGATTAATCGTAAATGTTCAAAAAAATTTGGATAAATGTAGTTATTTAGAACTAGCCCAAAAGTATCATACAACAGTTGAAAATATAATTATGGCGTTAAACTTTTCTAATCATATTGAATATTTAAAAGAAGAAGAATTAGAAATGATACCGGACACCAAAAAACAAGACATAGAATTAGATACATCAATGTTAGATAAGGAAGAATTAGTAATATATCATATGCGAATTATACAGCAGATGACTCAAAAAGATATTGCTGATAAGTTACATATAAATCAAAGCACTATTAGTAGAAAACTAAAAAATATTGCTCAAAAAGTTTTAATTAAAGTATAGTATTGGATTTTTTTGTTAATACTACAAATGGTGATTATGTATGAACAAAAACGTTTTATCTAATAAAAATAAGGAAAAACAAATCTTTAAGAACGCCTTAAATAATAATCGAGTTAAACGTCCTATTTTAAAAAATACAATTAAGGCATTTATTGTAGGAGGGCTTATAAGTGTTATTGCTCAAGGTTTTTTAGACTTATATTTAAGAGTTTTTAAAATTGAAGAAAAGTTTAGTAGTAGTTTGATGAGTATAACCTTAGTTTTTATAGCCTCACTTTTAACTGGACTTGGTGTGTATGATCGTATTGGCCAATTTTCAGGTGCTGGAACAATTGTTCCAATTACAGGTTTTTCTAATTCAATGACTTCTGCTGCTTTAGAGAGTAAAAGTGAAGGATTAGTATTAGGAGTAATGAATAATATGTTTAAACTTGCTGGGGCAATCATTGTAGCGGGAGTTGTTAGTGCTTTTGTGGCAGGAAATTTAATTTACTTTGTTAGGGTATTGTCATGAAAAAAGTAGGAAAAAATAGCATAGCATATGATAATGTTTATTTAAAATGTTGGGGGACTGCATCAGGTCCCAAAGAAAAAGCAGGTCCATTAAAAGAATATATTGATTACGGGTTTAAAAATTTATATTGTGATGAATTAAGTTGGGAAACGGCTGAAATGAATTTGATGCGTAAAGCTTTATGTGAAGCCCTTAAAAAAGGGAATTTGCAAGTTAAAAATCTTGATTTGGCAATAGGAGGAGATTTAAATAATCAAATTGCTATTTCCAATTATTTAATGAATGATTACGACATTCCTTTTATTGGAATTTATGGAGCTTGTAGTACTGCTGTTTTGAGCCTAATTAATGGGGCCACCTTTATAGATTCAGGATATGGGAAATATATTGCTTGTATGACTAGTTCACATAATGCTACTAGTGAGCGTCAATTTCGTTATCCTACAGAATATGGTGGACAACGGCCTCCAAGTATTACCACAACGGTAACTGGATCAGGTGTCGGGATACTGACAAATAGTTTAGAAAAAATTAAAATAACAAAAGCAACGATTGGGTGTGTAACAAGTTCAGGTGAAAATGATGCCCAAGATATGGGGAGAACAATGGCGCCTGCAGCAGCTATGACTTTAAAGCAACATTTAGAAGATTTTAACCTGCTTCCTAGTGAATATGACTTAATAGTTACAGGTGATTTATCTTTATATGGGTCAAAAGTGTTTAAAGATATTTTAAAGGCTTATGAACTTGATTTGGGTGATCGTTATCGAGATTGTGGATTAATGATATATGATATTAATAATCAAGACGTTATTGCGGGCGGATCAGGTTGTGGATGTGCTAGTTTAGTTATGTATGGTTATATTTGTCACTTATTAAGTATAAGAAAGATAAAAAAGGTTTTAGTAATTGCAACTGGAGCATTGTTAAATCCTGTAATGGTAGCCCAGGGGAAAGAAATACCATCTATTGCTCATGCGATTGTTTTGGAGGGATGTTAAAGTATGGACTATTTGTTGGCTTTTTTAGTAGGTGGTGCTATTTGTGCATTAGCTCAAGTTTTAATGGATGGTTTTAAACTATTACCCATATACATAACGGTATTATTGGTATGTGCTGGTTCATTTTTAGAAGTTTTTAACTTATATGATAAATTAATTGAAATTGGACATGCTGGAGCATTGGTAACTATTTCATCTTTTGGGCACTCACTTACTCATGCGGCAATAGAAGGAGCAATGGAAAATGGTTATTTTGGTATGTTGTTGGGGATTTTTGATTTAACAGCGTCGGGGATTTCAGCAGCAATTCTTTTCGCTTTTATGATGGCTTTATTTTTTAAACCAAGAGGCTAACTATGATAAGAAGTTATAATTTTAACAAAGATATAGAAAAACTTGATCAAGTATTAGGAATTGGTCAAGTTTTTGATATTAATAAACGAGAATTTATTATAGATGGTAAAAAAGCTTATATTTACTTTATGCCTTTTTTAGTTAATTCTGGAGAGATTATTGATATTTTTTTTGGTTTCTATATGACGGCTGATTTAGATTATCCGATAACTTGTAAAATTGCTCACCAAAGTTTAACTAAAATGCAAGATATTGATAAAACTGCTTTAAGTATATTGGAGGGATTAGCTGCAATTATTATTGATGGGGAAAAAGATATATTTGTAATAGATGCTAGAAATTATCCTAATCGTGGGATTACTGAACCGGAAACGGAAAAAGTTGTTAGAGGTAGTCGAGATGGTTTTTGTGAAACTATGGCTTTAAATATTGCTCTAGTTAGAAGAAGAATTAAAACTGGCAAACTTAAAACAAAATTATATCGAATTGGAAAATTGTCAGAAACTAATGTTGCTTTACTTTATTTAGAAGATTATGTGGATCAAAGAGCACTTAAAAGTATTGAAAAAGCTTTAGATAATGTTAATATAACAGAGTTAACAATGACAGATAAAGCCTTAGAAGAAGTTGTAATTGGACATAAATATACACCATATCCGTTAGTACGTTATACTGAACGTCCAGATACTTTTTCTGCTCATTTATATCAAGGTATGTTTGGGTTAATAGTAGATAATTCACCTAGTGCTATTTTGGGACCAGTGTCAATTTTTGATCATATGCAGCATGCTGAAGAGTTTAGACAAACGCCAATTGCTGGGACTTATTTAAGAATTCTACGTTTTGTAGGAATTTTAGCATCTTTTTTGTTAATGCCTTTGTGGTATATGTGTATAAAAACAAACTATGTTCCTTTTACATCTGAATTGTTTAATATTGAAAACACCAAAGGTTTGTTTTGGCAAATTATTTTAATTGAGATAGGCATTGAATTATTAAGGATGGCCTCTATTCATACCCCTAATGCTTTATCAACTTCAATGGGATTAATAGCTGGAGTGGTAATAGGAAATATTGCTATTGAATTGGGAATATTTACTAATGCCATTGTTTTTATAGGTTCTATTTCTGCCATAGGTACTTATATAACACCTAGTTATGAGCTAGGACTAGCAAATAAAATATTAAAAATAGTTTTACTATTATTTATTTATATTGGTGGGGTGTGGGGTTTAATAAGTGGTTTAGTACTTCTTTTAATATATTTAATGTCATTAAAGAGTTTTGATCGGCCATATTTGTATCCTTTAATACCTTTTAATTTAAAGCAATTAGGAAAACAAATTATTAGAATGCCTTATCAAAACAAAAAGCCAAAAGATTAGTCATTTGATTGATAAAATATCATAATTTTGATAAAATATTACTAATAGTAAATAAAACATAAAATGAGGAAAAAATATGAGTAAAATTAAAATTTCGGCCCTGGGAGGAATGGGAGAAAATGGTAAAAATATGTTTATTGTTGAAGTCGATAATCGTATTTTTATTATGGATGCAGGGTTAAAATACCCTGAAATGGATATGTATGGAATAGATGCTGTAATTCCTGATATTAGTTATTTAATTGAGAATAAGGAGCGTATAGAAGGAATTTTTATATCTCATGGGCATGAGGATCACATTGGTGCTTTGCCATATCTATTGAAAAATATTAATGTTAGAGTTTATGCTACTCACTTTACGATTTGTTTAATTGAATCACATCTGCAAGAAAATAATATGAATAAAAGCCATTATAAATTGTATCGAATTAATGATAATAAAGTTTTAAATTTTGGAGATGTCAGTGTCTCTTTCTTTAATACTACTCATAGTATACCAGAATCTGTAGGAATTGTTATTTCGACTAATGATGGAAACATTGTGTATGCACCAGATTTTAACTTTGGAGTTGAAAAAAATACAAAATATTTAACATCATTTGATAAAATAACTAGTTTAAATCAAAAGGGAGTGTTGTTAGTACTAGCAGAGAGTATTGGTATTAGTGATATTGATCGCTCTGCTAATGATTTATTATTTGAACATAGCTTTAACAATATTTTGGATAATAATAACCATCGTATTTTTGCATCTGTCTTTTCTACTGATTTATCACGAATTCAAAAAATAATTGATATGAGTTTAGAAAAAAATCGGAAGATTGCAATTATGGGTAGAAAAGGGGAAGAAGTTATAGATATAGCTATAAAATCTGGATATTTAAAAATTCCTGAAAAAGCTTATCAAATCTTTAAACCATACGATGAAAAAAATCATAATGAAATAGATAATATTGTTGTTTTGGTAACGGGTATGCGTAATGAACCATATAACATTTTAAGTAGAATTTATAATGGCAAAGATCGTTTTATTCGTTTTACTGATAAGGATCAAGTAGTTTTTATTTCTGATCCTATTCCAGGAACTTTGAAAAATTATATTAGCACAATGGATGAATTATATCGTATGAATGTTTTAGTTGAAACAATTTCTAAAAAGAAATTAAGAACTTCCCATGCAACTACAGAAGATTTATATTTATTATATTCGATGACTAAACCGAAGTATATTTGTCCAATAATTGGAGAATACCGTCATTTACATCGTCACAAATTACTACTCAAAACTTTTGGCTATGCTGAAGAAAATGTTGTTAACATTGATAATGGTAAAGTAATAGTTATTGAAAATGGAAGACTTCAAACTGAAGAAGTTATCCCTACAGGAGATGTTTATGTCGATGGTACATTAATTGGTAATGTTAGTAATGAATTAGTTGGTAAACGAGAGCAATTGGCACAAGAGGGAGCAGTAATAATTGTTGGTTATGTTGATATGCGACGTCGACAAGTAGTCAATTTGCCAATAATTACCACTAAAGGATTTGTTTATACTACAGATATTGATAACTTTAATAATGCTATTTCTGATTTATTTATGCGAATGATGAAAAATGCTTTAAATAAAAATAAATTTGAAAAAGAGCAAGTGATTAATTTCTTAACTGAAGAAATTGGGAAGATTGTTTACCGATTATCGAAAAAACGTCCAACTATTTTGCCAGTTTTAATTGATGTTAAAAGATAGCAATAATTAAACATAAAAGATGATGGTACCTCATATATTGATATGAGGTATTTTATGTATAAAAATAATATTAAAAATCAAAGTCTAAAAAAAATATATTATATAATTAATGAAATTAATGATGAATATCCTTTATGGTGGCAAGAATTTTCAGAGAATATTATTTTAAAATCACATATTACTTTTATTAATCATACTACTTTAATAATTGGTATTTATGAATTAGCTATCCAAGATTTAATTATTTTATATAATATTCTTAAACACTTTAAAAAGAATAAATTATTGACAAAAGTAATTAATAAAAAAGAATTTTTAATAATACATGTTAATAATGAAAAAACAATGGAGTATTTGATAAATCCTGTAAAATGGTTGAATTTAGTTGTATACAAATATTTGAGTGAAGAATATGATTTAAATTGTTTAATTTTAGAACCAGAAAAAAACGAAACTTTGAGGTTTATCTATAGAGGAACGGTATATCATTTTTATACAGAGCCATTAGAAGAAATTAAATCAAATAAATATCATAAATATGTTTATTTATATAAAGATATGTATGTGAAATATGTAAATTTATTAGATAATCAACTTAAATATGTTAGGAATCGTCATGATTTTTTAAAAAATTTTAATAAAATAATTGAAAAAAATAATTGATATAATATTTTAATATGTTTTTCTTGCAATTTTCAACGAAATGTAGTATAATATGAGAGATGTAATTTTAGGAGGAACTGAAAATGCGTATAAATGTATTATTAAAATGTTCTGAATGTGGAGAAGAAAATTATTTAACAGAAAAAAATAAACGTAACACCCCAGATAGAATGGAGTACAAAAAGTATTGTCCACGTTGTAAGAAAACTACTATTCATAAGGAAAAAACGAAGAAGTAGAGATTAGAAGTTTAAGGGAAACCTTGAACTTTTTATTTTTTATAAGGAAACTACATACTAAGACTTATGATAGAAAAAATACCCC
>CAYLLO010000031.1:0-16296 GCA_964384805.1 uncultured Staphylococcaceae bacterium
TAGAACAATATAAAATGAAAGGAGAAGCGTAGACAATAAGTTGTCTACTCGACTAGAAAAGATGAATAAAGAATTATTATTTAAAATGCTTACCACTCCGTCTATTAGTGGATATGAATTAGGTTTTCAAAAAATGCTTATTAAGGAGTTAAAAGATGTTGATGACCTAGTGCTAACACACCATAGTTACAATGTGGTACATGCTATTAATCATGAATCAAAAGTTAAAGTAATGCTTTTGGCCCATATTGATGAAATTGGACTAGTTATTGAAAGCGTATTAGATAATGGAATATGCAAACTTGCAAGTGTTGGGTCTATTAAACCGGAAATGTATTTGGGTCAACATGTAAATGTAGTGCGTTTTGATGAACAAGGTAATTATATATATGTTCCGGGAGTTATTGGATACACTCCTAAATATCGTGAGGGACATATTGAAGTAGAGGATTTAAATCTTGATTTAGGAACTACTTCCAAAGTAGATACTTTGAAGCTAATTTCGGTAGGAGATCCAGTTGTTCATAGTAATCGTTATCAAGAACTAGAAAATAATATGCTATCATCAAGAGCTTTAGACGATAAGATTTCCGCATTCATTTGTATGGAAGTATTAAAAAGGGTAAAAGAAAGAAGCTCCAATGGGGTTTATTTTGTGGCAACAGTTGGTGAAGAAACAACAGGGCGTGGAGCAGTATTTTCAACTGTAGATGTTAAACCGACTTGTGCTATTGCTTTGGATGTGGGCTCAAGTAGTGATGTAGCCTACAGATCAAATTTTACAAGAGAAGTAAGTTTAGGAAAAGGAGGAGTTTTAACATATAATTCTGCTACTAATAAACTATTGCTTAAAAAACTTGAATCATTAGCCGTTCAAAAGAATATACCGATACAATATGTAGTAGAAGTATCAAAAACATACACTGATTTTGACCAAGTGTTTAAAAATAACGGGGGCATTCCAGCAACGTTAATTAGTGTTCCGTTAAGATATATGCATTCATCAGTAGAGGTTTGTAGTTTAAAAGATGTGGAATATATTGTTAATTTACTAGTTGAATTTATTAGTGATTTGACGGAAAATGACGATTTTGATCCGTTTAAATAAAGAGAAGTATTATGAATATAAAAGAAGTAAAAAATTTATTAGCCCAATACAATCTGAATGCCAAAAAGTCTTTTGGCCAAAACTTTTTAATTGATGATAATATTTTAAAAAAAATTGCGTCTTCTTTGAATGATAAAGATTATACTGGAGTAATCGAAGTGGGACCCGGACTTGGTTCGCTAACTAGATATTTAGTTCAATTTTATCCGCAGGTTTTGTGTTATGAAATTGATACGGAGATGATTAAGGTTTTAAATGATACTATTAAGGTAGATAATTTAGCAATTAAAGAAGGGGACTTTTTAAAAAGTGATGTATCTTTAGATATTCAAAAGTATTTTACTGGTAAAGTTTGTTTGATTGCTAATTTGCCGTATTATATTACGAGCCCAATTCTTTTAAAGTTATTAGAAGAAGTTCAAGAAGTAAAAGATATTGTGGTCATGATTCAAAAGGAAGTGGCAGAACGCTTAATAGCCAAACCAGGGACTAAAGACTACAATGCTTTAAGTGTTTTAATTCAATATTTTACCAAAGCCATTAAGCTATTTGATGTGCCATCTACCGCCTTTATTCCGGCTCCTAAAGTTTCTAGTAGTGTAATACATTTATCTTATAAGGATGAAAAAAGATTAGAAGGAGAAAATCTAGCATTCTTTTTACAATTTAATCGAAATATTTTTAAACAAAGAAGGAAAACATTAATTAATAATATTAGTTCAAGTTATACTATTTCAAAACAAGAGGTTGCTGAAGTTTTAGAGAGGTTGGGTTTTTCTAAAACTATTAGAGCAGAAATGCTAAAAGTAGAAGAAATTGTCTCTTTGAGTCAAATTTTTAAAGAACAACTATCATAATTGTTTTTTAATTCATATAATAGAATAGGTGAATAAAATGTTTCAAGTGGGGGATTTAGTAGTAATTATTAACGATGTTAATAATTATATATATAAAATAAAAAGTATTAAAGAAAAGATTTGTTTAGTGGGATATAGTTATCGTTTGATAAAATATGTATCTAGTGATGAAATAAGAATGGCTTTACCTGAAGAAGTCAATAAAGAACAAGAAAATAATCATTTAATAGCTCAAAATATCTCTAAAGTAACCAAAATAAGAGGTGTAAAAGCTGTTTTTGGTAGAATTTTTCATATTGATGGGGATGAGGAATATTTAAATAGTTGTTTAGAATTATATAAAGAAGTTGGTATATCAGCTGAAGGGATTTATCTGTCAGAAAAAGAAGGGTATAAACAAATTGAAAAATACTTATTACAACTTACGCCTGATATAATTGTACTTACGGGACACGATGCCTATAAAGGTGATAACAAAGCGTCTTTAGATAGTTATGAAAATAGTAAATATTTTGTTAAAACTATTAGAATGATTAGAAAACATTTTTCTTTAGATAATGTAGTAATAATTGCTGGAGCATGTGCATCACATTTTGAGGCTTTAATTGCTTCAGGAGCTAATTTTGCTTCAAGTCCGAAGCGGCTTAATACGCATACGTATGATCCGGCCGTTGTTGCCATAAAGGTTGCCTCAACTTCAATTAATAAAATGGTAGATTTTAATAATATTATAAAGTATATCGAAAATGGCCGTGATGCTATTGGAGGAATAGAAACCGCAGGGAAAATGCGTTTATTACTTTAGAAAGGGTTTATATATGAGGTTAAGAGCTCACGCAAAGATAAATTTAAGATTAAAAGTATTAGGAATTAATGAACAAAATTATCATCTCCTACAAATGATTAATGTCAAAATAGGTCTTTATGATGAGATAATAATCAAAAAAATCAAAAAGCCTAAGGTTATTATTAATATGGCAGGGGTTGTAAAAGAAAAAAATATTGTCTATTTGGTTGCCCAAAGAATGTTAAAAAAATATCAACTACCTGGAGGGCTTTATATTAAAATAAAGAAAAAAATACCATTTGGAGCAGGACTTGGTGGGGGTAGCACTGATGCCGCATGTGTTATTACAGCCATTAATGAGTTGTATAAATTAAAACTATCAAAAGAAGAACAACAAAACATAGCTTTAGAATTTGGGACCGATATTGTCTATTGTTTAGAAAGTAACCCTTGTTTAGTAGAAGGAATAGGAGAAAAGATTATTCCTTTTGAAAAGAAAATAGATAAAAAAATCCTGCTAATTAATCCTAATCTAATTATATCAACTAAAGAGATATATAACTTATATGATAAGGCGAAGAATTATTCTCAAGGTGATTCATTAGCAGAATTGTATAATATGTCTTTAGAGGATATGTTAGAAAACGATTTGGAAGATACCGTTTTTTCTCAATACCCGTTAATAAAAAAAATAAAAGAAAGCATTGTTAGAGATACAAATTTACCAGTTTTGATGAGTGGATCGGGGTCAACCATATTTATTTTAGGCGAACAAAAAGAATTAAAAAAGTGGTACCAAGTATATAAGAAAGAATATCCTGGGTATCAAATATATTTAACATATATTAAATAGGAGAATAGATTAATGAATGAAAATTTAGATAAAGTGATTGAATTTAAAGAAGAATTATTAATAGAAGATCTACAAGTAGCTAATTATTATAATTTTAAAAAACAACGTAAACATATAGTTAATCAAATAATATTTATCGCAATGTCAGTAATTATGATTGCAATGTCAATTAGTGAAAAAGCATGGTTGTTACTAGCAATAGGAGTTGCGTTATTACTTTTTTCGGTTTTTTTATTTGTACCACTATATAAAAAAATGATATATAGTGCTGTAAAGAAAAATATGAGCGATAGTTTAAAAATAAAGCTTTTATTTGATAATGAAGGATTTATATACGCCTTAGACGAAGAAACTGAATCTCAAAAATATCAATATAATCAAGTAACTAAAGTGATAGATTTACCAGAATATATATATTTATATTTTTCTAGTACAATGATCGCAATTGTCAAAAAAAATATGTGTGCTGAAATTCTTGATTTAGAAGAATTAATAAAAGACAAATACACTGCGTTAAATAAGTATTATAAAGAAGAAAAAATGCCCAAATAAGGGCTTTTTAAATCATTTATTATGAAAACGCTTGCAATCAAAAGCATTTTATGCTATAATAAGCATACAACATAAAGGAGATGAATGTATGAAGATTACAGACGTAAGAGTTCGAAAGGTAGAAGGAGAAACAAGATTAAAAGCCGTTGCTTCTATTACTATCGATGAAGCGTTTGCTGTACACGAACTAAGAATTATTGAAGGTAATGAGGGTTTATTTGTAGCAATGCCTAGTCGCAAAACAACAGAAGGGACTTTTAGAGATATTGCACATCCTATCAATGCTGAGGCAAGAAAGATAGTTGAAGATGCTGTGTTAGAAGCGTATAATAATCTTGAAGAATAATTAATTCCCACTTAGCCGTGTGCCGACAAGATAGTAAGTTGAGAAAAATTACGAAAACAACAACTGCGAACTGCAATTGGGAAAAAAAGGCGACATTCAAATTTGATTGGATGTCGTCTGTTTTTGTACGTAAAAGGGTTAAAATAGTTAATAATTCGATTAGCGTATGTTACAGTATAATTTTTACAGTGTTTTGTAGCATAACATTGTAAAAGTCGGGTCCTAAAGATGTGGGGTAGACAAGATTACACAATAATCAAAAAAATACAATTTAAAATGGTTGCAAATGTATAATGCAACTTATTTTGGTTGCATTCTTGCTTTTAATATGATATAACCTTTATCATTATAGATATTCAACATTCTAGAAAATATAATGATGATCAAAGATTTTATATGCAAGATAAATTATTTTCTATAATTCAGTTCATTAATGAGTATTACTCGAAAGAATTAGTGAAAAAATTTGAATTTTCATCAGGAGATTCTATTCAAGCATTATTTAATAATGTTTATGATGCTTTCAGTTGTTATTGTTTTATTAGAGATTTATTTTATCCATATCAAGTTAGATGTGGTATAGGATATGGAAAGCTAAACCAAAAAATTTTAGATAAAGACTATCAAAGTACAAATATGTTTGACGGGGAAGCTTATCATTATGCGATTTCAGCACTTAATGATTGCAAACAAGAAAAGTATGCTTTTTTAATGTATTCGGGTAATCAAGAAAAAGATTATTTTGTAAATCAAATAATGAGTACTATTGAATTACTTAATTTGGATCATACCAATAAACAAGCAGATGTTTTTGATTTATTTAATTTGTTATATCCATTAGAAATTAAATATAAGGAACAAAATATTAATGAAAATGTCGAATTTATTATTGATAAATTGAAACAAAATGTTTTGTCTTATGATTTTGAGCGATTAACTTCTAATGAAATTAAAGAATTGTTATTTGCTGAGGTTAGAAATAATTATTTTAGAAGAGAAGAAAAAAACATAAATTATTTGGACACAATTTACAACTAAAATGAATTCTGTTTGCTCAAGGTTATTAAATGTAAGTAGACAAAATATTGAAAAAATGAGGTCTATAGGTAAATTTGATGAAATCAGAAAATTAGAATATTTGGTTTTTGAATATGTAAAAAAAGAATATAAGGGAGAAAACAACTGAACATACTAAAATTATTGTTAATAGCTCATTTAATTGGTGATTTCTTCTTACAGCCTGTTAAGTTAGTTGAAGAAAAAAAGAATAGTATTAAAGGATTGATTACACATTGTTTAATTTATTCTATAATGATTGCTTTAGTATTGTTATTATATGGAAATATTTTTGAAATTATATTTTGGTCATTTTTAATTTTTGTTTCTCATTATTTAATTGATCATTTTAGAATTAAATTAATAAAAAAATTAAACAATAGTGATTTTTCCTTTTGGAGTTTCATAATTGACCAATTTATCCATATTTTATTATTAACAACTATTTCATACGTTATTAGATCTAATTTAAATTTTATAGGTAACGCAGTATATAATATTTCCTTTTTAAAAGAAATTGGTCATAATATAATTATTAATTATATTTTAGCATTTTTAATTATTCTAACTCCTGCATCTGTATTTATAAAACATTTGTTTAACTATGTTTTTTATAAAAAAGATATTTGTGAATGTGTTGAATCAGATAATGTAGGTGCATTAATAGGAATGTTAGAAAGAGTAGTAATATTACTTTTAGGTGCTCTTGGGTTGTATGGTTCTATTGCATTAGTTTTAACAGCAAAATCTCTTGCGAGGTTTAAGTAATTTGAAAAACAAGAATTTGCTGAAAAATATTTAATTGGAACTTTAATTAGTTTGATAATTGCAATAGTGGCTTTATTAATAATTAAGTAATTTTTCATTATTACTAAAATTTGTATCGTGAAACATTATATAGCGTAAAACTTAAATATAAAACATTTATAGAGATTTTGTAGCCAAATGGATGTAATTTATATTATACGCCTTATATAAAGATGGATATCGTAGGAGTAAAGTAAGTTGATACATTTAGTTCCATAGCATTGACATATTTTAGAAATCTGCAAGTTTTCAAGAAGAAGTAGTTTTTATTATTATTCAAAAGCGTTTTATTTCATATAAATATAGTATTTTTTAGGAAAATATGGTATCATATATAAGGAAAACTAAAAATTGAGGTAAAAATTATGGAATATGTATATAAAGTCATAATGTTACTTGGAGGAGTAGGGGCCTTTTTATTAGGGTTTAAGATTCTTTCAGATAATATTGAAAAACTAGCCAATAAAGGATTAAGACGAATTTTAGGAAAAGCAACTAAAAATCGTTTTATTGGGGTTGCAATAGGGATGATTGTCACTGCCATTATTCAGTCTTCATCAGCAACGACTGTTATGGTAGTAGGATTTGTCAATGCGGGAATTATGAATCTTTTCCAAGCAACGGCAATGATTATGGGGGCCAACATTGGTACTACTATTACGGCTCAAATTGTTGCTTTAAAATCTTTTGATGTTGCGACTTTCGCAATAGCCTTAGTATTTATTGGAGTATTTATGGACATGCTCGGTAAAAAAGAAAAAACGAAAACGGCAGGATTAGCATTAGCTGGCCTTGGACTTGTCTTTTTGGCTTTAGAATTTATGTCAGATTCTATGGATTTCTTTAAAGATTTACCAGCTGTTCGTGATTTATTAACAAGTATTGATAATCCTTTTTTATTGTTATTAATTGGGGTAGTATTTACAGCAATTGTTCAATCTTCATCCGCAGTTACTACCATCATTATTTCGATGGTATCCGTCGGACTTACCGTTGGTGCTACGCCCAATGCGGTCTTATTCTTAATTTTAGGTACTAATATTGGAACATGCATTACAGCCTTATTATCGTCCGTTGGTGCTACGCCTAATGCTAGACGTGCTAGTGTTATTCACTTATTATTTAATGTATGTGGTACAGCTGTCTTTGTAGTTGTTTTATTGCTATGGAAAGATTTTGCGGTTGAGGTACTTCAAAAAGCATTTTCTGAACCGACAACACAAATTGCGATGTTTCATACCTTATTTAATGTTGTTTCAACATTAATCTTTCTTCCGTTTATCAATGTCTTTATTAAAATGGCAAGTCTTATTGTTAGAGATAAGAAAAAAGACGAGAGAACTAGTTATCTTGATGAACGTTTCTTAAATACGCCGTCTGTTGCGGTGTTACAAGCCACAAGAGAAGTAGCCTTTTTAGGACAAGAAGCGATGCGAGCTTTAGATTTATCACTTGAGGGGTTGTTAAAACGTGATCCTGAAAGTAAAAATAAAGTTTTAACTATTATTGATAATGTTGAAGAATATAATAAAAATATTCTTACATATTTAGTTAAGATATCTTCGAAAGAGGTATCTTTCCATGATGAAAAGAAAATTTCAAATTTACATAGTATTATCAATGATTTTATTCGTGAGGCAGAAATTGCTGATAATGTAGTTAAACATACTAAAACAATGATTGATAAAGACATTACTTTCTCTGATGAGGTTATTCAATCTTTGTATGAAATTAAAGATTTATTAGCAAGACAATTTGAAAATGTTGAACGAGTAATGATTAAAAAAGATCATAGTGTTTTAGATAGTGTCAATAAAATTGAAGATCGGATTGATACAATGCGTATTGATTTAACTAATGGTCATATTAAACGTTTAGAAGAAGGAACGTGCCAGCCTCAAAGCAGTGGTGTTTTTATTAATTTAATTTCCAATTTAGAAAGAGCTGGTGACCATTTAAATTATATTGTTGAGTTATTAACCCAAAAAGCAAACTAAAAACGCCGTAATGGTGTTTTTTCTTTTAATAGATTTCTTAAAGGAATAAACAATGTATTTAAAAAGTGTTTTAGTTAAAAGGTATTTTACTTTTATATATATGCATATTATATATACAAGTAGGTGATTTATATGAAAAACTTAATGATAATTAATAATCAAGCACTAGTTAATAATATTAAGATAATTAGACAAGCAACTAGTAAAAACATTATGTGTGTATTAAAAAGTAATGCTTATAATTTAGGAATAAAACCTATTTTAAAACAATTATTAAATGTAGGTGTTGATTTTTTGGTTTTTAATCATTATAGTGAATATTTAATATGTCAAGAAATGTTAAAGGAGCAAAGAGTATTAATTTTAGAGACGATAGCGAGCAAATATTTAGAAAAGATCCCTGAAAATGTTAGGATTAGCATCAATGCTTTAGAACAAGCTAAAGAGTTATTATACCTTCAACAAAAGGTTTCTATTCATATTCAAGTTGATACGGGAATGAATAGAGATGGTATCAAAACAATTGATGAATTATCCCAAATTATCCAACTTTTAAATAAAAAAGATAATATTAATATCGAAGGAATATATACACATTTTATTAGTGATAAAAATGATTTTGTTAACTATAATAAGCAACAAAAACGTTTTTTAACTTTTCTTTCAATTTATGATTTTAAAATTATTCATACGGCAGCCACCGCCTCTTTGACTAAAAATATTATCGGAAATTATGTTAGAGTGGGAATGGGAATGTATGGGTTTCATAGCGATTTACCAATTAAACCAGTGGTTAGCGTCTATGCACCAGTAATAAACATTAGAGAAAGCAAAAAAAATGAAAGTGTAGGTTATTCAGCACAATATATTTCTCAAGAAGATGAATTGATAGGGGTTTTACCAGTTGGATATTATGAGGGGTTTCAAGGTAGATATGTGTCTAAGGGGGCGAAAAACTATGATGTAGTGGGTAAAATATGTATGAATCATACCTTTATTAAGGTAGACAAAACAATTAAAAAAGGAACTTGGTTGAATATTTTTCCAATAAGTGATAAAATAAATGAAAGAGAAGAAATAAATTACTATCATATATTGACAGCTTATCAAAACTTCTCCAGAATATATATAACGGAGTATTTTAATGACATACGAAAAATATTTAAAAATCCAAACCAAAAAGGCTTTAAACTTAGAAAAAGAGCCAGAAGCTATTAAATTATTAATGTTAGAGTTATCAGGGATGAATGGAGCTAATTTTTTAGCTGCTTTTAAAGAAGAAATCCCAGAGGATATTTTAAAAAAATATGATATTGCTATTGAACAATATTTAGTTCATAATTATCCTGTGCAATACATCTTGGGATATAGTTATTTTTATGGATATAAAATGAAGGTTGATGAACGCGTTTTAATCCCTAGAAGAGAAACAGAAGAATTAGTAGCTCATGTTCTTTCGATGTATGATGAAATGTTTGCTGGAAAAAAAGTTAATCTTTGTGATATTGGAACAGGTTCAGGTAATATTGCGGTAGCAATAAAAGCAGAAGAACCTCAATTATCAGTTTATGCTAGTGATATTTCTTTAGAAGCCATTGAAGTTGCTAAAGAAAATGCTCAAAATAACAAGGTAGATGTAACTTTTTTAGTAGGTAATATGGTTGAACCATTAAAAAAATTAGGGATTAAATTTGATATAGTTGTTTCTAATCCCCCATATATCCCTAGTGATGAATATGTTGAAGATATTGTGAAAGACAATGAACCCAATATAGCTTTATTTGGTGGCACCGATGGAATGTTTTTTTACGAAGAAATTTTTAAAAATATTAGAGAATTATTAAATGAAAAGTCTTTTTTAGCTTTTGAACACAGTTTTAGTAAAAAACAAGCAATGATTGATTTAGCCAAAAAGTATTTTCCTAAAGCTCAAATTATGTCTATTAAAGATATGCAAAACAAAGATCGTTTTACCATCATTGTTATGGATGATGTAAAGTAGGTGAGAATTTGAAGTTTTTAATAATTTTAATATGTAGTTTTTTAACAATTACCGTTCCGACATTAGAACAAACAACATTTGAAGAAATAGTACATAAAAATTATGAACAATATTATTATCTAGTATCTGAAGAAATAGTTATTGGTGATGTACTAATTGTTATTGGTACGATAAAGAAAGATATATATATTAGTGGATATATTTATAATACGACTAATGAAAAGCATCTTTTTAAATTATCTAATGGTAATACGTATAGTGAATGTTTTTATAAAGTTAAATTGATAGAGGATTTAAAAATAATGATTCAAACAAGTAATGGAACGAATTTTAAAACATATGAAGTAGAAAATATCAGTTATAATGATTTTATGTCTATGAATACGGAAAAAGGAGAAGGTAAAAATAGTTTTCCTAGTGAACGGATAAAATTAGATATCTTTGATATTTATGCTATTTTATCATTTGTATTTATTGGAATTATTGCTTTATTTACTATTATTTTAGTGATGATATATCGAAAAAAAGAAGCAAAATTTAAACAAAATTATCATCAAGATAAAGAATTAAGTTTTGAAAAAAATAATATAATAGAAATATCAAATAACTACTTTGAAGAAGAAAAAGTCAAAACTAAAGATGAGCAAATGGAAGAGGCATATGAAGAATTTAAAAAAGGAAAGATTACGGAAGAAGAATTAAATAATAGATTACGTAGAATTTGGTGGAGTGAAGAAGATGATTAAAATAACAGCTGATGAATTAGTTAAATTATCTAAAGAAAAATTAAAAGGAAAAGTTATTGTTTTCCCTACTGACACAGTTTATGGAATAGGAGCAATGGCTAATGATGAAGAGGCAATTAAGAAAATTTATAATCTAAAACATCGTAACTCTGATAAACCTTTAGCTTTTTTGGCAGCTAAAAAAGAAGATCTTTTGCCTTTCGTAGAAATTACATATCCAGAAACAAATAAATTGATGGAATATTGGCCAGGAGCATTAACGCTTGTATTTCAAAAAAAAGCTGAAATAGTAGTTAATCATAAGTTTTCTACCATTGGATTCCGTATTCCTAATTCACTGGTGGCTTGTAAGATTTTAAATTATTTAGGAATTATGGTAGTAACAAGTATGAATCTAAGTGGTGAGGAGCCTTTAAATGATTTAGAAAGTATTGGGAAATATTTTGGAAATGAAATCGATTATTTAGTTATTGATCAAGAAAAGTTTTCTAAAGTTTCGTCTACGGTTTTGGATATTTCTACTAACGAAATGAAAATTTTAAGAAAAGGTTCACTATTTACAAAAATTAATGTATAAAAATTACCAAACATTACCAAAATATTCTTGGTGATGTTTTATTATGAAAAAAGTTAATTTTCTATTATGTTTAATGGCAATATTAATTTTAGGTGGATGCACTTATAAAGATTCTACAGAAACTCGGATTAGAATTATTGCGAATAGTAATAGTGAAATCGATCAAGAAGATAAAATAAAGTTAAGAGAGGCTTTATTAGAAATATTAACAGAAAAAAGCCCACAATTAACAGAAATAAATCCTGAAGAAATTAAATATTCTCTTTCACAAAAGAAAATAAATATTAATAATCAATACAAAGTAGAATTTAAACAAGAAACTTTTCCCGCAAAAGTATTAGATGGTCAATTTTTGCCATCTGGAACATATATGACATTACTTATAACGATTGGAGAGGGTAAAGGGGAAAATTGGTGGAGTGTGTTATATCCTGAATTTTTTGGAGTAAGTTATGAAGATGATAATGAAATCAAATATCGGAGTTATATATATGATTGGCTAAATAATTAACCAAAATTTAGAAACACTCATAGTATATAAAGGGTGCTATATGCTAGTTGAAAATATTAATGATGATAATGCTTTGTTAATAAAAAACTTTATTCAAAGAATTCCTAACTTAGATGTTGAAGATGATATATTATCTAAGGCAACTATTTTAAAAGATGCAGAAAGTGTTAAGGGAATGATATCATATGAGACTTATTTTGATAAAGGACTAATAAGGTACTTTATTTTTCAAAAAGATGTATCATTTGATAACTTAACTAATCTTTTTAATAAAATGCTTGAAAATGCTCAAAAAGATGGAATTAAAATGATAATCACAGTTATTCAACAAAATGAGTTAATTTTATTTTTTGAACAATTAGGTTTTACCACAATACCGGTTGATGATATATATATAGGAGAAACTTCGTTAAAAAATACTATTTATGCACAAGCTATTGGTATGATATATAATGTGTAAAAATCTCTAACCCTTTAGGGGCTAGAGATTTTAAAATAAAGCAGTAAGAGGCATAATACAAATACCTAGTAATGTGAAAAGTAACGCAATAGCATCATGACCATATTTTCTAGAAGATGGTATTAAATCATCAACCGCAATATATATCATAATTCCCGCTACAACTCCAAAAATACTACCAAGCATTAGATCAGTTAAGAAGAATCGTAAAATAAAATAAGCTAAAAGGGCTCCAATAGGTTCGGTTACTCCAGATAAAAAGGTGTATAAAAAAGCCTTTTTTTTACTATTTGTAGAAAGATATACTGGAAGGGCTACGGTAATTCCTTCAGGGATATTGTGTAAAGCAATCGCAATAGTAATTGATACGCCTAGGGTAACATTTCCATAACTAGACATAAATGTAGCAATACCCTCAGGAAAGTTATGAAGGGCAATTGCAAGCATTGAAATCATTCCAACACTAAATAGTTTATTTTTAGGAGAATGGTTTAGGTTATCTAAGGATTTATTATCATCTTGAACAAAGTGATTAATTAGAAAAGTAATGAGCATTCCTAAAGCTAGACAAATAGTTGATAAAATAGGGCCTAATATTAGGTTGGTATCAAGGGTAATTAATTCAGATGATGAACTATATAATTCGAGCATTGCCACACTTATCATGACTCCTGAAGCAAAACCTAAAGCGGCACTAATAAATTTTTTGTTATCACTTTTAGTACAGATAACAATTAAGGCGCCAATCAATGTTGCCATCCCTGCTATGATAGACAATAATAATGCATATAACGCTTGTAAATCCATATTATCAAATCCTTCATTTTAGTATATGTTTAGTTAGAAAAAAGGGAATAGACATTTGTATTAAAACGTGTTCATATTTTTGTAGATTGACAAATTAATATTGTTGGGTGTATAATAACTACGTTAAATAGAAGAGGAATAATTATGAAAATTAAGAATATCGCAATCATTGCCCATGTAGATCATGGGAAAACTACATTAGTAGACACATTATTGAAATCATCTAATACTTTTAGAGAAAATGAAACTATTCAAAAAAGAGCAATGGATTCTAATGATTTAGAAAAAGAAAGAGGCATTACAATTCTTGCGAAAACAACCGCAATTTATTATAAGGATTACAAAATTAATATTCTTGATACCCCAGGGCATGCAGATTTTGCAGGTGAAGTAGAACGAATTATGGGAATGGTTGATGGAGTATTATTAGTTGTTGATGCGTATGAAGGGACAATGCCACAGACTAGATTTGTTTTAAAAAAAGCTTTAGAACATAAATTACCTGCAATTGTTGTCGTTAATAAAGTTGATAGAGAAGCAGCGCGTCCTCTTGTAGCGGTTGATGAAGTGCTTGATTTATTTATTGAATTAGGCGCTAATGAAGATCAATTAGAATTTCCTGTTGTTTATGCTTCGGCTTTTAAAAATACTTGTAGCCTAGATCCTGATCCAGCCACACAAGTTGAAGGAATGACCAAATTATTAGATATGATTTTAGATAAAATCCCTGATCCAATAGTTGATGAAGATGGACCATTACAATTTCAACCAGCTTTACTTGATTATAATGATTATGTGGGTCGTATTGGAATTGGGAGAATTCAAAGAGGGAAAATCCATCTTAATGAAAGTGTGACTTGTTTAAGAATTGATGGGACAATGAAAACATTCAGAATTCAAAAACTATTTGGTTTCTTAGGATTAAAACGTGTTGAAATAGAAGAAGCAGTTGCTGGAGATATTGTTGCGATTGCTGGACTTATGGATATATATGTTGGAGAAACGGTATGTAGCTCTAATCACTTAGAAGCTCTTCCCCTAATAAAGGTTAGTGAACCAACAGTACAAATGAATTTTGGAACCAATACTAGTCCATTTAGTGGCAAAGAAGGAGAATTTGTAACCGCTAGAAAAATTGAAGATCGTTTATTTAGAGAAACTCAAAGAGATGTTAGTTTAAGAATAGAACGGGTTGATAATAAAGAAGAGTGGGTAGTATCAGGTCGTGGAGAACTACATTTAGCTATCCTCATTGAAAATATGCGACGTGAGGGGTTCGAGTTTCATGTATCTCGTCCAAGAGTAATCGAAAAAGAAATTGATGGTGTAATTTATGAACCATATGAAGATGTTCAGGTAGATATTCCTGTTGATTTTGTAGGACCGATTATTGAAATGTTTGGTAATCGTCATGCAACTTTATTAAGTATGAGTAATCATGAAAATCAAACGAGATTAAATTATTCAATTCCTTCACGCGGATTGATTGGTTTTATGACTGATTTTATGACAGCTTCACATGGATATGGAATTATTAATCATAGTTTTTCTGAATACAAACCGAAAGAAAATTTTGGGTTTATGGGTAGAATGTTAGGAGTATTAGTATCAATCAATGAAGGACAAACAACCGCTTATGCATCTTCGGGGATTGAAGATCGAGGAGAATTACTTGTTGAACCAGGTACTAAAGTATATGAAGGAATGATTGTTGGAATTTGTAATAGAGAAGAAGATTTAGCTGTAAATATTACCAAAGAAAAACAACAAACAAATCAACGCTCTTCAACTAAGGATACAACAGTTGTTTTAAAACGTCCAAGAGTTATGAATCTAGAAAACTATTTGGAATTTATTAATGATGATGAATTGGTGGAAATTACACCTAAAAATATTCGTATTAGAAAAGTTATTTTAAATACTAATGATCGAAAAAGATATGACAGTTATCATACGAAAAAATAAAGTTTTTAATAATTGCATATTTTAAAAGTAAAGGTAATATATATGAAGGGTGGATATTTTTATAATTATTTCTAGATATTGCCGAAATGAAGAAATATTTATGTAGTAATATATTTAATCTTAGAAAAATATATTATTGCTGAAACATGTTTTTACAATCTTCTTATATATAAAAAGCTATACTTTAGCTAATATTGGTTATAATAATCTTGTATTTATGAAAGAGGGGATATAGTGGATACAATTTTAATATATATATTTGTAGGGATAATATATTTGTTTTGTTTGTTTTGTGCAGGGGTTATTGTAAAAGATTTAATTGATAGTTACAAACAAGATAAAAAAGCAAGAGAAAACAAACGGAAAGAAAATACTTGATTTTTAAAATTAAAAAAGGTATAATACATAATGTAAGTGGTATATATTATGCCTAATTGGGTCTGTATTTTGGTTTCGATGGGATTTTTGAAGTAATGTAAGCACGTCGTGGTTGTGCACGTTAAAACACCGAGGTTTTTAAATAAACGCAAACAATAATTTAGCTTTCTGCTAAGCTTAAAATAGCAGATCCTCGTTTTAGAGGTTTACTTCTTATAAGGTTAGCCCAAGTGCTTTATAAGGAGACAGAGTTTGGGCTTTGGTGAAATAGTGCTGTTCTAGCTATTATCCAAGATATTAGAACTAGCAATAATTAATTTTGTTTATTGTTTTAATTGTTGTGAGAATTTTACAATAAACTATACGTGTAGAAAGCAGAATGAATAGGATTTCAGACCGGGGTTCGACTCCCCGCAGATCCACCATTAGATATAGTAGACGAATATGCTAGATTTGAATTTATTGATGGCAGTTTGTCTTTAGTTAT
>CAYLLO010000032.1:0-14640 GCA_964384805.1 uncultured Staphylococcaceae bacterium
ATTTTCATAAGAAAAAAGAGGCTCACCTAAATTAATAGGTTATTTAACAGCCCCTCTTTTCTTTATTTAAAATTCACCTCTGCTAATATATGTAGCAGGTCCTTCCATATACACTTCGTTTTCTACTTCTGATATTAGAAGCTCACCATAAGGTAGTAATACCTTAACTGGATTATGACATTTATTAAACATTTTACTAATGACATAACTTGATGAGGCTCCAGTACCACACGCATAAGTAAAACCAATACCTCTTTCATACGTATTTATTTTTAAATGATTTTGATCTACTACTTCTACAAAATCAACATTAGTGCCATATTTAAAGGCTTTATCATTTTGAATTCTTTTGCCAAGTTCTGAATATACCCCATATTCTACTTTTGGCATATAAACTACTGTATGATACGTTCCTAAGAAAATGCTATGGGTTAGATATTTTTGATTATTAAAAAGCACTTCATAATTTAACATATCTTCTTGACTAGTAAACCCCATTTTTTCTTTATTAAATGAATAGGTCCCCATATTGATTTTAACCCTAAAAGGTTCTTTTGAAATTACCGCCACTTCTTTGGCCCCATCTAAAGTTTCAATGATAAAATTCTTTTCTTTAGTATGTTGATGTCTAACAAAATAATAGGCTAAACATCTAAGACCATTCCCACACATATTAGCAATACTTCCATCTTGATTATAAAGCATCATACGTAAAGGATTAGTCTGAGCAACAATTAAACCATCTGCCCCAATACCTGTATATCTATTACAAATATTCTTTGCGATTTCTTGATAATTTAATCCTTCATCTTCAACAATAATGAAGTCATTACCACAACCATGATATTTTTCAAATTGCATGTTATTCTGTTAGTAACTTTTCAAGTTCAGATACTAACATATCCATCCGTTCAACAACCGCCATAAAGGTTTCTTTTTTAGTGAAATCAACTCCAGCTTCTTTTGCTTGTTCAACAGGATATTTAGAACCTCCTGATTTTAAAAGGTTAGTATATTTTTCAAAAGCTCCTGGAACGCCATCTTGTACATCTTTATATAGTTTGAAGCTTGCCGCAAAGCTTGTCGCATATTGATATACATAAAACGGAGTATAGAAAAGGTGAGGAATATATGCCCAAACAAATTCTTTATATTGTTCCTTAGTTAAATCAAAACCATAATATTGTTTATATAAATCAATCATAATTTGAGACAATACCTCATAATTAATTGGTTGATTTTTTTCTACTAATTCATGGGCTCTTAATTCGTAATCCGCAAATAAAGTTTGACGATAGAAAGTAGCCACAATTTCATCTATTGCTTTTTGAAGAAGCATTATTTTTTCTTCTTTGGTAGTTTCGCTTGAACTCATAAAATAGTCAAGTAATACATGTTCATTAAATGTAGAAGCAATTTCCGCAACAAAAATAGTATAATGTTGTAACATTGCTGGTTGGTTTGCTGCCGCATACATTGAATGAATTGAATGTCCTGCTTCATGAGCTACGGTAAATACATCATCTAAAGTATTACTATAGTTCAATAAAATATACGGATGTGAATTAGTTACTCCTGAAGAATATGCACCTGTTCTTTTTCCGTCTTGCTCATATACATCGACAAAACCATCCTTTAAAGCCTCATGTGCATACTCTTGGAAATCTTCTGGAAACTTTTTAATTGCTTCAAAAAAGATCTTTTTAGCTTCTTCATAAGTATATTCTTTATTAGAATGAGCAAGTTCTAAAAAGCGATCATATGTATAATGCCGTTTTAATCCTAAATATTGTTTACGTAATTTAAAATATTTTTTTAATGATTTATTTTGACGTGATGCGACATTAACTAAATTTTTATAAACAGCCGTAGGAATATTGTTTTGAAATAAGAAACTTTCTAAAATACTATCATAATTTCTTGCTTTCGCATATGCCTTATCTGATTGTAATACTGAATTATAAATAGTTCCATAAGTATTTTTATGATCATCATAAGTTTTATATAGAGCTTCAAAAATTTTTTTGCGGTCGGATGCATTATCAACTTTGGTAATTAAACTACGCCAATTACCTTGAGTAACAGTAACAACTTCTTTATTTTTTAGTTTTACTGTTGCATTTTTTCCATCAGCTACCGCTAAAGCACTGTATAACTCATCGCCAGCAGAAACTGGACTAAAGTAAGACATTAACTTCTCACTTTTAGCATCAAGAATATGTTCGGTACTTCTGAATAATTTTTCAAATTCAAAGCGGAACTCTTCTAATTCAGGATGTTTATCAATAAAAGACATTACCATATCTTTTCCTAAAGACAATACTTCAGGTGATTCAAATGATGTAGCTTGCCCTAATTGTTGAAATAAAATCATCATTCTTGATACTTTACTAGCATTCTCAACATTCTTTTTATTTAAATCACTTTTTAAAGAACCATATTGATAAACTTTCTCTAATTTTTCATTGATTTCTTTTTTAAGTAAATAGTATTCTACAAACTTTTCTTCATCATTTAATTTTCCCGTAAAGCTAGCAGCTTTTTCTACATATGGTTTTAATTCTTCATATGCCCTTTCATACTCTTCTTCTGTTTTAAATAAATACGTTAAATCCCATTTCATTTTTTCTACCTCCTATTATTTATGTTTATTATACCATTTTTTTCTTATTTTATCTATTTATACACTTTTTTTATGAGGAAACTCATCCCGAAATTTAACAGTTAATACATTTATATATATTGACTTTTTATAAAAACACCTTTTTTATCTTAAAAGGTGTTCTTTAGATGGTAAAAATATTTAATATTTAGTTTTTGGGGAAAAATCTTCTTGTTTTTCTGAAACCACCTTATAAAAACAGGCCTCTGATGCCTTCACATAAGGAGTTAACAACACCATTCCCATTCCAAAAGTTAACATAGACAACAATATCCAGCCGATAAAGCTAAACTCTAAACAAAATAATCGCCACTTATTCCCTTTCATCATTTTTTTAGATTGGGCTAAGGCTTCTGTTGCTGAAAGATTAGGGTTTTCTGCCAAAATGTAAAAAGTCATTCGGTAACTATATGCTTCAATAATCCCCGGAATTATGAATAAAAAACTCCATAACAGTACTCTTAAATTTAATAAAAAGTTAGTATATACCATTCTTTTCCAACTTGGAAAATAAGTAAACATTGTTCCCAATTGAGGATTATTATAATGGGCCAATTCAATATTAAATTTTGAATATCCCCCTTTAATAATACTACCTAAGAAGAAAAAACCTACTCCAATTACTAATGCAAGTAATAAAACAATAATCATAATTGTTATAATGATTGGACATTTTTCTTTAGGGATGGTCATTCTAGAAAAATCTGGATTTTCAAATTTAAAATCTATATCAAAGAAAGATGACATTCCACTAGTTCCCCCTAATGCCGCAGCAATCAAACTAGCTAAACAAGCTTTCCAATAATACCCCTTTAACGCTAAACGTGCATCTTTTTTAAAATCTTTTGCGAACCATTCCATTTAGATATTCTCCTATTACTTTAATCACAACCACAATCATCAATACCACGTCCTTCATAGATAGTATCGATAAAAGCTTTAGTTGTTCTTAAATACTCATACCCCTTCGTATAAACAATAATTTTTTTATAATTAATCTTTTTTAAAATATCAACAATTTCTTCATACTCTCCATGACCAGAATCTACCAAAAAGATCGTCACTTTATTATTTGATAATTTAGAAATCCATGAAGCAAAATCCTCATCTAAAGTTACATCAAAACTTTTAGCTCCACTAATATGATGTTCTGAAAAAGTATTTTTTTCTTCAGCTTCAGTTCCTCTTACTCTCAAATCAACCACTAAGCCATTTATTGAACCAATTTGTTGTTCATATAATTTATCAATAAACTTTTGTTCATCATCAGTTATCGTAACACACGATGCTAAAACGAAAGTTAACAAAAAAATACTTATGTAAAGACTAATCTTTTTGATTGTCATTTTTTTCCAACTCCTTTAAATAAGCATAATCTTCAGCTGTTAAGGCAACTTTTTCAAGTAAATCAGGACGCATTTGATAAGTTTTTTTAAGTGCCTCTTGATGCTTCCACTTTTCAATATTCGCATGATGTCCCGATAATAATATGTCTGGTACGGAATATCCATCATAAACAGGAGGGCGAGTAAATTGAGGATATTCTAAAAGTCCACTCATAAATGATTCTTGAATTGTTGAATCATCACTAATAACTCCTTTGACCAATCTTGCTACCGCATCCACAATAGCCAAAGCAGGAATTTCACCTCCCGTTAATACATAATCCCCAATAGAAATTTCTTCATCAACATAGTTTAGAATTCGATTATCAATGCCTTCATAATGGCCACACATAATTATTATATGTTCTTTTTTAGATAAATCTATTGCCATTTTTTGGTTAAATACTTTTCCACTCGGGGTCGTTAAAATTTTAGTAGCCTGAGCATACCCTGAAATTGAAACTAAAGCCTTATGAAGGGGCTCAACACTAATAAGCATTCCCGCCCCTCCACCATAAGCATAATCATCTACAGTATTATGTTTATTAGTAGAAAATAAACGAAAATCAATAACATTTATTTCCAATAATCCTTTTTCTCTGGCTCTTTTTAGAATCGAACTATTAATATTACCTTCAATCATTTCTGGGAACAACGTTAAGATATCAAATCTAAGCATCTATTCACCTATCTTAAACCTTCTATTTCGTTAATAATAATTTTATCTTCCAAAACATCAACGATAAATTCGTCAATAAAGGGTACTAAAAATTTCTTATCAGATGCCTTTATTTCTAATAATTTATACGTTGGAATTTCTAAAACATCAATTACGATTCCAATATTTTCTTCGTGTTGATTGTAAACCTTTAAACCTATCAAATCATCACAATAATATTCACCTTCATCTAATGAAGGAGCTAATTCGGTATCTACATATAAACTAAAACCCACATATTGTAAAACTTCATTAATATCAGTAAGACCATTAATAGAAATCATATAGACATTTTTATGTAATCGTGCTTGATCAATTCTCACCGGAAGATATTTATCATTCTGTTTTAAATATAAAACATTGCCTTTTTTTAATCGTTCTTCAATAAAATCAGATTCACTATAAAGTTTTAATTCACCCTTTATCCCAAAGGTTCCAACAATTTTTCCTACCTCTAAATATTTAGTCTTCATATTCTTCTATATCTCTTTTTTCTATTTGTTTTTTTTCTTTTTTGAACAGTCTCATAACACGAAGGGAATTAAGAATAGCAAGTAATGATACCCCAACATCTGAGAAAATAGCCAACCACATACTAACTTCTAAATCTAAAACCGTAAGTAATAATACGATAACTTTAATCGACAAAGCCATAATAATATTTTGAATAACGATTTTTTTAGTATTTTTAGCAATCGTAATTAATTCATTAACTTTCTTCAAATTATCCGTCATAATTACGACATCCGCAATCGCAATAGCTCCTTCAGAACCACTTCCTCCCATCGCAATACCAACATCAGCTAAACTAATGACGGGAGCATCATTGATTCCATCCCCAATATACACTGTTTTAGCTTTTTTATCAAGGGTATTAGCTTTTACTTCTTCTAATTTTTCCACTTTTTGAGCTGGTAATAATTCATAATAAACTTCATCAACCCCTAAAGTATTAGCAACACTAATACTGACATTTTTAGCATCACCAGTAAAAATTTGAATACTCTTAATATCATTATTACGTAAGAACGTAATTGTCTCATCTGCTTCTTCTCGAATTTTATCCCCAATTATTAAATATCCCACATAATTTTTTTCTTTTAAAACATACAAAACTAAGCCTGGAGCCTTAATATCAGGAACTTCTATTTTAGCATCTTGTAAGCAACGATAATTCCCTACTGTAATTCTTGACCCATTAATTTCAGCTCTTACTCCTCGTGAGGTAAGTTCAGTAAAATCTTCAATAATATCGGCAAAAATTTTATCACGGCCATAAGCATCAACAATAGAAATTCCGATTGGATGAGTAGAATGATACTCTGTATAAGCCGCTAAACGTAAAATTTCATCTTTAGATATATCTCCTACGGGAACTACTTCTAACAATCCAAAAGTCCCTTTAGTTAAAGTTCCTGTTTTATCAAAAACAACATTTTCAACATTAGTTAAAGCTTCTAAATAGTTACTTCCTTTAATTAAAATGCCTCTTTTACTAGCCAAACCAATTCCGCCAAAGAAAGTTAGAGGGATAGATATTACTAACGCACAAGGGCAAGAAATAACTAAGAAAATCATTCCTGTATAAATTGAACCAGTAAATTCTTCGGTTCCAAGGAATAAATCTTTGATTGGTAAACTAGAATCAAGGAAATGTTTCACAAAAGGTGAAATGATAATCAATAATACTGCAGCGATTACAACTACTGGAGTATATATTTTCGCAAACTTTGTGATAAAGTTTTCAGTTTTAGCTTTTGAAATACTAGCATTTTCTACAATATCTAATATTTTGGTCATAGTTGATTCGCTTTGAGGACGGATAGCTTTAATTTCGATAACTCCTCCGAGATTAGTACTACCAGATAATACTTCATCTCCAACTTTAACATTTCGATAAAGTGACTCACCAGTCAAAGCTTTTGTATCAAGGTATGTTTTACCATCAGTAACAATACCATCAACAGGTATCATTTCCCCATTTTTAACAATTAAAATATCACCGGGAATAACACTTTCAACTTCTACTTCTAATGCTTCACCATTGACTTTTAACCTTGCTTTTTTAGCTTCATATGAAAGTAAGGCTGAAATCGATTTACGTGAATGATTAACTGCCTTTTCTTGTAAGAAAGTCCCCACTTGATATAACAACATCACTAGCACAGCCTCAAAATTGTGTCCAGTAATTATAGCCCCAATAGAAGCAATCGTCATTAGGAAATTTTCGTCCAAAAAACGACGATTAATAATATTTCGAAAAAACCGATAAATTACTTTATGACCAATTAATAAATAACTTATTAGTGTTGTAATATTCACAATCATTGATAACTGAGAATCATGAGAAAAAGGATTGCCATGATCTACTATTATATTCCAAATAAACGCAAATAATAATGAAAGAACCCCAAGAGAAAAGACCAAAATATCTTTTTTACTAACTACAAAACGTTCTTCAACTTCGGCTCTTTGGCGACTTGCGACATCCATTACAACAATTCGAGGATCTACTTTATGAGCGATTTTGCTAACTTCATCAACAATATTTTGAACTAATTCACTATCTGTTGTTTCAATAATAAATCGTTCAGTCGAGAAATCAACAATAATCTGGATATGACTAAAACTCTTCTTGGCGAGCATCTCAATTTTCAAAGCACATTGTGCACAATCAATACCTTTTAATTTTAATACTTTACGATATACATCAATATTAGCTATTTCTTCTAAAGTAGCTGTTTTCTCATATTTGTGAAAAGCCTTTACTAAATCACTATATTCCACAATTGGTGTATGTTCAATAAATAGAATATTTTTTGCTTTATCGATATTTAAACTAATAACGCCGTCTATTTTTTTAAGTTCTGCAATAATACGGCGATAATTATTTTTATTTTCAACTTTTAATATATTATAACTTTTACTAATATTTGCCATAACTATTCCTCGTGATTCATATGGATACGTCCTGTTTCAACAATCATTTTTACATGTTTATCATTTAAACTATAAAAAACCATTTTACCAATCTTTTCTGATTTTAGTACATGAGCATCCTTTAAAATCCGCAATTGATGAGATACCGCTGATTGGCTTACTCCCAGAGTACTAGTAATTTCTGTAACACTAGCTTCTCTATCCATTAAATAATAAACAATAGCTAATCGCGACGGATCACCTAATACCGCAAACATACTAGATAATTTCATAATTTCTTTTGATTGTTCCATACTTAATTCCTCTCTATATAATATTATATATGTTTCATATGAACATATGTTTATTTATTCAAATTATACTATGTTTTATTGTTTTTGTCAACTAGCTAATCTAAATATCTGTTGATCTGTCTGATTGTTTTGTGATATATTCAAAATAACCATTCTTTCTTTGAAGAGATCCTTTGTTTTCTTTTGTTCTTCTTGATAAGTTTAACAACAATAAGTAAACCATTATACTATTGTATAACACGAAAAAGGCATTTATAACTTTAATTTGCATACTAAAAATGTCCTATTTCTAGGACATTAGTTTTATTCTTTCTCAGAAAGGAAATCAATATCTAAGTGTTTCTTTTCACGAATCGCCGCAGTATATGCAATTGTTCGGATTGCATTAGCCACACGACCTTTTCTACCTATGATACGACCTAAATCATCAGGATGTACAGAAACTTTTAGAGTAATAGCATCATCCACTTCACTAGCTGTCGTAACAACTACTTCTTCAGGATGGGTAGCAAGAGGCTTGATTAATTCTGAGACTAAAAGTTCATAATTAACACTGCCCATCGTTATTACCTATTCGGCTTTCTTGCTTTCTAAAAATTTAACAATATAGCCTTCCTTTGTTAATAATGATTTTACAGTATCAGTAGGTTTAGCACCCGCATTTAACCATTTCATTACCTTTTCTTCATCAAATTTAATTGTTGCTGGTTCAGTTAACGGATTGTATGTCCCAACGATTTCAATATAACGTCCATCACGTGGATTATGAGAATCTGTTGCCACAATACGATAGAAAGGTTTTTTCTTTGAACCAAATCTTTGTGATCTTAATTTTACCATTTTTTTATTCTCCTATTTCTATTATTTTTTAATACTTAAATAGTATACCATAAAATATCAATAGTGTCAAGTAAAAATACTTGACACTTATTGATTATTATTTAAATATTTAATAATGCCATTCACAAAATCAATTTGTTTTCTTAAATTGCCTATTTTATCCTGCAAAGTTATTTTTAAAGCAATTTTGGCTTCTTTCTCAAACTCTTTAAACAAATATGGGTATCGCTCCAAAACCATATACCATTTGGGATTATATCTTAAGTAGGACAAATACTGATCATTAGCATACAATTTACTCGTTACTTCACTAATCATTAATCCCACCAACTATTATAGTTAGCATTATAAAGACCACCATTTGGTCTACCTCCAATGCCTTGAGTTATCTGTAAGATTTTTTGAACTGTATTTAACGTTTTACTAATAGAATCTGGATTTATTTTTTTGATATAACCCATAATATTTTTAATATTTTCACTACTTAAGAAATCTATACCTTCACTTTTGCTTTCTGATTTTTTTTGATACTTACTCCAAATATCACTTTGTTCCCCCATTATCACCCAGTCTTCATAAATACTTTGCCAAGTTCTTTTGCCACTTGTGACATCATCTCTAACTAAAGGGTATCGTGAAACAAAATCTCTAAATTCATCCATTCTACTTGCCATTATATCACCTCAATATAATTTATTAATCTTTGCTGAAAATTGTTCCTTTTCTTGTGACATATTTTAGTTTTTTGCGTATTTTATAATGAGGAGGGATAATATGTTCAGCAAAAAAAATCGTCAAAACCAAATGATTTATCCACAACCATACTTTAATCCGTATCTAAATCAAGAAGGATTTAATCTAGGAAATATGAATTATGATACTAATTTTTTAGAAACTGAAATTAATGAATTAAAACGCCAAACTACAGAAATCGCTAGACGTTTAACTAAAATTGAAAATTATTTAGGGATTAGAAACGAAGAAGAAAAACCTACATCGTTATTTTAAACTATAAATTTTTCATTGTTTGATAAATAGATACTCCAATTTGTTTTTCAAGCATCTTATCATATTGTTTTTCCAAAGATTTATTATTTAGAATATTTTGATATTCATGATAATTTTTGATTAATTCATCTTTGGGCACTAAATGATGTTTATTTTTTTCAATAAGTTTAAAAAAATTAATTATTTTAACTATTTCTTCTACTTTAAATAAATCATAATCTATTTGATAATCTATTTCATTATAATCTTTTTTCATATTTTATATACCTCGTATTAATTATACCACAAATTTTTAAAAATAGGTTTTAACATATGCATAAAATTAGTTTAATTCATAATATATAATGTCTAAAGATAGGAGGGAAATTATGTATCAACCTAATTATGGATATGGATGCTGTGGTCAACCAACTAATACTTGCTGCGGAGGTAGTAACTTTGGCGGATATGGCTATGCTTTAATTTTAGTATTATTCATTTTATTAGTTATCATCGGTACTGCTCGCTGGTAATTATAAGTAAAAGGAAGATTTAACTTCCTTTTTTACGTTACAAAAGAAAGAATTTATGATATAATCAAACTAGATATTCAAATAATATAATAAAAAGTATTCGAGGTATTTATATGATTTTAATGAAAGACATTATTAAAGAAGGAAATCCTTTATTAAGAAAAAAATCAGTCGAAGTTATGCTTCCCTTATCAAACGAAGATGAGAATACGTTAATTTCAATGATTGAATATATCTATAATTCAATTGATGAAGAGATTGCGGAAAAATATGGCTTACGGGCGGCCGTAGGTATTGCCGCTCCCCAAATAGGGATACTTAAAAAAATGATCGTTATCTATTTAACTGATGAGCAAGGGGAGGAACACTTCTATCCACTTATCAATCCTAAAACTGTTAGCTATTCAGATGAACAGATTTATTTACCTGGTGGTGAAGGATGTTTATCTGTCGATAGAGAAGTAACTGGATTGATTCACCGAGCTAGACGCATAACCGTTGATACTCAAATTTATAATCCTGAAACTAGAGAATTAAAACATGTTGTTTTAAAATTAAAAAATTATCCTGCTTTAGTTTTCCAACATGAATATGACCATTTGATGGGAATTTTATTTCCAGATCGAATTAACACTAACAAACCTCTTTTCGTTCCTGAAAACTCTAAACCAGTTATTTTCCCAAAACTTGAAGCAAACAATAATGAGCCTACTGATAAATAATCAGTAGGCATTTTTAAAATATTTATTTATTATGTTCTATTACACCATCAACTTCAACAACTAAGTTAATATCCTCACCTGTTTCAGCATTCCATACTTTACTAAAGTTATCTCCTAAAGTACAATTAGAAATCTTTACTGTATATTGTTTACAGAGGCTACTATCTATTTCTACAGCTGCTTTATTGCTTGAATCAGCACTGAAAGAACAATTAGTAACAGTTACTAATCTAGGTTGTCCATATCCTTCGTCATAAACCTTAATAGCACGTCCGTATTCATTATCGAAAGTACATCCATCAAAAGTAACTTCAGAACCACTATAACAAAATACTGAATATACATCACCTGTTGTTTCAAAAACACAGTTTTTAAAAGTTGTTTTTTTAGCATAAGTTGTAATATTACCAGTAATTACACAGTTTTCATATACTACAGATTCAGCATTAAGGCAATTGTATACATACCAAGTAGTAGTGTCTTTATTTCCTACAACTGCACAATTTTTAATTACCACATTAGAGTTTTCTGCACTACTTCCAGCAACATTTAAAGTAGTTCCTTCACTACCAGTAATTGTTAAATCTTTTCCTTTATTAGTAGGCAAAGTATATTCACTATTTCCTAATACTACGTTAATAACTGTATCAGTTGAATTAATGGTACTACTTAAATCTTCATTATTAGTAACAATATCTGCTTTACTTACAGTTGCATTATTATTAATAATTGCTGATGTAGGTTCACCAGTTTGTTTATGAGTACCTGTTGCGGCATTATCTTTGATTCTTGCCAAACCATTAAATTTAGAACCAACTATCATATTACCTTCAAGATTTACTGTCATATTAGCAAAACGAGCATCTAATTCAATTGCTGAAACGTGTTGGTTATCCCCAGTATAACCCTCTTTACTAGCATAGAATTCACAATCTTTAAAGTTAGCTACTGTATCAGCTCCACCTTCATTATAAACTAATACCGCTTTACCTGTTGTATAGAATACACAATTATTAAATGATACTTTATCAGCCCCATATGTCCAAACATATTGTGTTGTTAAATTAAATTCACAATTGTTAAACTCTACTTCACTTGCATATAAAAATAAACCATCATTAATTACACAATCATTGTAAACAACTTTTTTAGTGTGCTTATATCCAACATAATTTTCAGTTGAACCTTTTACAGTTACATTAGTTAAAGTTATATCGGCATCATTTAATGTAATATCTGCTGTAGCATCAATAACAGTGTTTCCGTTACCAACAAATTCAACTGTTTTATTGCTTACAGTATTTGGTAAAGTATATTGTCCTTGAGGTAATAAAATTGACCCTGCACCTTCATTAATTAAATCTAAAATAGTCTTATCTGCAGTTAAAGTTTTAATTAATGTATAACTTTCAGCATCATTATAACCTGCATTACCTTGAACCATTTGAACAGATAGTGTTAATCCTGTACTTAAGCCTTGATATTCATTTCCCACTGTTAGAGGTAACTCTATTTCTACTTTAATTGGATCAATACCTGTTTCTTTTTTAATAGAGGCCCATTGAGAAGTATAGCTTTTAAGTCCAGTGTATTCTGTTCCATTAATTTTTACATTCATAACACTCATTAACACTTGACCATCTGAAGTAGTGTTCCATAACAAACGATATAGAGCATCAATAGTTGAGTTATTAGTCACCTCAACATTAAATGTTACTTTATCACCTGGTGCTATATTTTGTAACATTAAATTATTTTTTTCAATTTTGACAATTCCCCCAAGTTCAAATTTTCCACTTTCTTGTTCTACATCCATTGAAAATGTTTGAATATTTGTTATTTCTGCAACACCTTCAACTTTACCAGATGTGATTGCGATATCAACTTTATCTTCACTTGTAAATAACGCAAATGTGGCACCTGCTAATAAACTAAAGCATAATGCGATAGTTAAAAACGAACTTAAAATAATTTTTTTCTTCATTCTTCTTTCCTTTTTCCTTTCTTTTGATAAGTTCATAAACGTACACCTTTATATATTTAAAAAAATAAAATTTTAATAGAGAAAACACTTTAATTTTTCAAGTTTTTTAGTTAAATAATTAAAATTATTTGCATTTTTATGTTTATTATAGTATAATTATAATAGTTCATAAAGGTGTACCTTTATAAAATAAAAAAATAATCATAACAAATTTTAAAAATTTGTTAGATTAATTCGCCTACCTTTGGGTAGGCTATTTTTTTCTTCCCTATTTTTAGTTTTTTTGCTATAATTAGTTAAAGAAAAATCAAATATAATGATAATAAAAATTAAAATTTGTGATAAAAACGAAAAAAGAGCGCAAAACAAGTTGTCAGTCTCTAATAACGAAACTGGCTTGATTTTGCGAAAAAAATTAAAAAAATTTAAATTATTTTAAAAAAATTTTATTTTGTGGTATACTAATGTTGTAATGGGTTATACATTTGCCCGTTTTTGCAAAGTGAAAAAATAAGTCGGATTAATTTATTCACTGATGCGATTAGCGCAACCTTAGGTTCAATGCGTGGTTGTGCTTTTTTCTTATAATAAAAAGTTTTAATATCTGTTTCAGGAGAAGCTTTTTTGATAATAGAGCGAACAGCTAAAAAAAGAATAGATCTTAATTGTTTATTTCCCATTTTAGAGATAGATAAATGTTTTCCATCTTTTCTACCAGATTGATTAATAATGGGGTCAATACCAATGTATTTATTTATTTGTTCTGGTTTAGAAAATCTAGATATATCGCCTATTTCAGCAATAATACGTGAAGCTAAATTATCGCCGATACCTGGAATTGATTTAATAATATCAAAATTTGAATCTGACTTAACTAAATTAATCATATTTTTTTCAACACTATTTTGAATAGAAATTAAAAGATTTAATTGTTTAATAGTGTTAGTTAAAGAACGAACAATATTAGAGTTAGGAGAACAGCCAGAGACAATAGATTCAGCATAGTCAAAAACTTTTTGAATATAAGAAGTAGAATATTCAATAGAATGATGACAATTTTTAGAATACCAAGAAATAACATTTTCCATCTTATTAGCTAGTAAAAGAGAAGGATGAGGAAATTTCTTAAGGAATTTTAAAGTATTATTTGATAAAAAATCAGAAGAAACAACATGGAAAAAAGGATAAATTATAGCCAATTTTTCATTTAAAGTAACTTCAAGTTTTTGAAGGTGAATATGGTTAGTAGAATATTCTGAATTTAAATCTTTAAGTTTTTGATAAAACTCGTTTCTTTTATAAAAAACACTAAGTTTGTTTTCAAAAAACATATCAGCAAGATTTAAACAATCACGTTTATCAGTTTTAACATTAGAAACTGTTGATAAACGATGTCTGGCAGACATTAACGGACTAATTAAATGGTATTTTAAATTGTTAGATTCGAAAAACGAAATTAAAGGTAAATGATAAATCCCTGTATATTCAAGTACAATTAGAGGTTCAACATTAGTTTCCTCTTTTAATTTAACGTATAGATCATAAATTTTTTTAAATCCGACTTTATTATGATCAA
>CAYLLO010000033.1:0-13655 GCA_964384805.1 uncultured Staphylococcaceae bacterium
GGGGTATTTTTTCTATCATAAGTCTTAGTATGTAGTTTCCTTATAAAAAATAAAATATACTTGATAAAAAAACACTAAAAAATGACATTTTATGTCTTTAAATTGTTTTATTTTATCAAGTATATTTTTTCTTACTTCATTATTGTATTAAGAAATTGTTTTTCTAATATGTAAACTCAGGATCTAGTTCTCCCCAAAATCTTCGTCCTGTCTTTGATACTTCCAAACTTGCAATTGTGAATATTTCAAAATATTTACTGTTTCTACCTAAAGTAGAATTAGAATAACCTTCTTGAATAACATATAAATTCACTAATATACCATCCGCCCACACAAAAGCAAGATATCTACCATAAACATCTGTTTTTTGTTCTTCTTGATACAACACAATTTCTTCCGCATTTTCTAATAAATTAGCGGTAAATCTTGAAGCTGCTTTACCCCAAGGTTCATGGCTAAGCGTAGATTCAGGAGTATCAATTCCTAAAAAACGAACTTTAACATAATCACCAGATAAATCATAAAAATGTCCAGTATCACCATCAATACTTCTTGCAAGCGTAACTTTCCCTACCCCATCTGTGGTAAAATCTTTGCCTTCATACTCAAAATCAATTGATACTTGCTCAATATAATTGCCAGTTAAATGTAGTGGAGTAGTATATACATATAAGTAGGTATCTTTAGTAATAACGTTACCTGCCATTAACCCATTTCCATATTCATAAAAGCGGTCATAATCTGATTCACTATAGTATTGATCTTTCTTTACTTTAAATTGATATTTAATACCTAGAGTATCCAAAACAGCTTTACATTCAGCTTGAGTTTTTCCTGCTAAATTAGGTAATGTTACTCCTCCAGAAATATATTCGCAGCCACTTAAAAAAAAGCATAGAATAATTATACAAAATAACAATAATTTCTTTTTCATAATCTATCTCCTACTTAACTAATAATTCTAATATCTTCAAATGAATATTTGGAGTACCACCCGTATATGAGCAATCAATTAATCCATTTGTGATAAAACACATTCCCATTTTTGCATCTTTATCAAAAAGCATAAAACTATGAACGCCATAGGCATTTCCAAAATGACCATAGAATTTATGATTATATAAATTGTCTAAAATTATCATTTGTAATCCTTTAGCTCGATAATTCCCGTCGTGGCCTTCCCAATTTTTAACAAACATTTGTTCGATTGTTTCTTTTTTGTATAGTTTAATTCCTTGATATTCTCCACGATTAATCAGCATCTGCATTATTACACTTAAATCTTTAACACTAATAAATAAACCTCCCGCAGGACCACGATAGTTTTGTCCAATTTCAAAACGTGGATATAGTCCCGATAAAAAGCCTTCTTTACTACGACATAAAACCATTTTTCCATCTTTAGGAATATATGTTGATGAAATATTTTCAAAAGCTTTAATATCATCAATTCTAAAACTTGCATCTAATCCTAAAGGAGCTAACAATATTTTACGTATATAATCTGTAAAATATTCTCCACTTATTTTTTCAACAATACACGCTAAAATACCACATCCAAAATTAGAATAAATAAATTTTGAACCAGGTTCATTTTTATCAAAAGTTATATCATTATAGTAAACAGAATCATTAGGTACTAATAAATCTTCTAAAGAAACTTTTAAAAAGGTTCCGTTAACTCCATTATAAGTATCCCTTCTTACTTCTTCGTTAATCATATCTTCATCAGCAAAACCATCAGTAATACTTGATGTTTGAGTCATTAGCATTCGAGTCGTAATCACTTTATCAGGATGATAAATGTTTCTAAGTTTAAATCCTAAATACGTACTAATATCCTCATCCAAATTCAACTTTTGTTCCTCAACTAATTTCATAGCTGCTAAAGCTACTATTATTTTTGAAATTGAGGCAATTCGATAAATTGTATTTTCACTAGTTACTTGATTTGTTGTGGCTTGACCATAATTTAAACTAGTTAGCTCATCATTTTTGAATATACAAGCACTTGCTCCTACAACTCCAAACTCTTGACATATTTTATCAAATTGTTTTTTAATATTTCCCATCTTGCTCACCTTCTTCTTTTATTAATATTTTAACATTATTAATGACTTTTATCAAATAAAAGGCTATCATTTTATTATCTTTTCAAAAATTATTGTGATATAATGTAGAAAGATTAGGAGATTTAGTTTTTTATGAATAATAATACGAAAACAACCATTATTGGAATTGCTGGTGGCTCTGCCTCAGGAAAAACAACCATCGCAAAAATACTATATGAAACTGCTCTTCAATATGGAAGCGTTGCACACATTAAATTAGATGACTATTATCATGATAATTCTCACCTTACTTTTGAAGAACGTCGTCAAATTAATTACGATCACCCTGATACTTATGATTCTCACCTTTTAATTAAACACTTGAATCTTTTAAAAGAAGGGATATCAATTGAAAAGCCAACATATGATTTCATTAATTCAGTTAGAGCTAAAGAAACAGAATTAATCAAACCAAGTAATATTATTATTGTTGAAGGAATTATGGTTTTTGCAATTGCAGAACTAAGGGCCATCTTTGATATGAAAATCTTCGTTGATACCGCTGATGATATTCGTTTTATCCGTCGGATTAATCGTGATATTAATGAGCGCGGCAGAACTTTGGACTCAATTGTTAATCAATATTTAACAACTGTTCGTCCAATGCATTTAACTTTTGTAGAACCAAGTAAACGTTATGCCGATATTATTGTCCCAGAAGGTGGAAAAAACCAAGTTGCAATAGACATTTTGGTGGCTAAAATAATTGATATACTGAAATAATAAACTGTTAAATAACCTCGAAAAAAAGACCTAAAGTTACTAACCTTAGGCCTTTTTAAAAAATAATAATCATTATAATTAAAATACACAAAACATAAACGAAAATCATAAATTTATATTATATTTTAGGTAATTTTAAACGATTATTGGGTTATAAAAAATATTAAAAAGGGGGCTTGCCTAATTAATTAGGTTATTTAACAGCCCCTTTAATTATTAGTATTTTTTTAGAAATACCTCATTTTCCATTGGATCACCATAAATAATTTCTGCATCACTATTTTCATCTATTTTTAACATTTCTTGGTGAATAGCACTCATTTCTTTATCTAATTGAGCAGCCGCTATTGAAGCATTAAGCAAACGTTCTTTAATAGACTCAGGAATTTTTTTATTATATTTATATTTAATTGAATGTTCAATACTTGCCCAAAAATGCATTGCATGAGTCCTTATTTGGAATTCAATCAAAATAGGTTTTTGACCTTCTACCGTTTCAACATTATAACGACAAATTAAATGAAGAGAACGATACCCACTAGGTTTTACGCTTTTAATATAGTCACGTTCTTCTAATAATTTAATATCTTTACGTGTTTTTAACAATTCTGCCACTTTATACACATCTTCAATATATTTACACGTGATTCTAACTCCACCAATATCATGTACTTTGGTAGCTATTTCCTTAAAAGGAACATTCATACGTTCAGCTTTATTTAAAATACTTTCCGGGGTTTTAACACGCCCTGAAACAATTTCAATTGGACAATGCATTCCCCTAATTAAATATTGCTTTCTAATTCCTTCAATTTTTAACACAAAACCTTCAACAGCTAATTCATATGTTTGAAGAAACTTAACCCAATTAAATAGTTCTTCTTGCTCATACATTTAAAAATCACTTTCCTTTTGTCTAATTATAACATATAAACGTCTTTTTGTAATTAAAAATGTTATTTAAATATCAAAAAATTTTTTACTAATAGTCGACTTAGGAACCATATTAGTTAGTTCAATATTTAATTTAGTACTTTTTAATCCTTTAAAATCTATCATACGTATTTTTTAATATTTGGCAATATTATTATAATTTAAGTACACTTTTTATCGAATAAAAAATGAATTTATTAATCGACTTAGAACATAATTTACAATATAATCAACAATCTATTAACGAAATATTTCAATACCAATAATATTTATTATCCTATTAAAAAATGGTATCACTATTAGAGAAAATTTATCTTATACAAGCTTTATATTTAATTAAACATTCTTGTATTATGCTTTTTCATACTGTAAACTTTGGTATGTATTTTTCTTATAAACAAAAAGTTCTGACTAATAATCAGAACTTTTTTAGTTAACTATTTTATATCCGCATTTGGATCAAATCCTAAACGTTTCAATGTTTCAACAACATATGATTCACGATATTCATCTTCAGGTTTACGATTATAATAAGAAATGAAAAATTCTTCTACTGCTTGTTCATATGTCATATCTTCATGACCAGGAACTGTTTTTGCTAAATTCCAAATAATTCTTGAAGAACGGTCAATCAATTTTTTATTTGTTGGTAATACTTGTACCATCCAGTTACCATATACACGGCCCATCTTAGCCATTGTACCAGTACTTAACGCGTTAAATGCAACTTTAACTAATAAGTGATACATAATATCTGTGCATGTTCTTGGTAATTCAATTGGAATTCTAATTTCATCTTTATCAATTTTTTCAGTGGGAATTTGACCAAATCTAATAACTTTGCCACCAGTGAATTTAGTAACTTCTTTTTGATACCAAGCAATAGCTTCTTTAGTTGCTGACCCGTTGATATCAATTAATACTAAGTATGAATTATCACGAGAATATCTTGATGGATCATCTTCATTACCAATGCAGTATTCTAATAATTCAGAACCACTTACCTTTGGAGGATTATTGATAATATCTTCATTAGCCCCCATAGCACGATAATCATCTGCAGTCCATTCTAGACCCTTAATATCCCTTCTCATTAATTGTTGCCATGCAACTTCGTTTGGATATAGCGGATCCTTAGTATAAGCCCAAGACACTTCATGTTCAGTATCATTAAATTTTCTAAATGGTGGTAATGTAAATGTAGGTTGACGTTCAGTTGTATCTGTCATGATATCTAATAAATATTCATGAGTAGCATAAGTAACTAAGCCTTTTTTAGTGTACGTATCAACTTCAAAATCAACAGCTTTAGCTAAACCTTTTAATGCTTTTCCACTCATTAATTGTTTATTTAATGAAGCAAATGCATCAGCATATTGATCAAGAGTTAAGAACTCTCCACCAATAACAGATAATTCTTGTTCAGTTAAATTTTCTTTTAACCAACGATTTGCAGCGACCTCAAGAGCAGCCCCAGCTGCTAACAATTCAACTGTAGTTGTTTGCATACGAGTTGAACCTGATACTGCCATATTTCCTACAACTAGCGGAATTTTAACAATATATTTGTCTGTTGGAATACCTTTCTTTAAATTTTTTTGATATTCATCTACGCATTCAAATACCGCACGAGCACGATCTAAGTGTTTTCTTAAAATTTTTTCTGGATTACAATGTAAATAATAAGTTTTTAAACCTAATTCATAACCACGAACAGCTGAACCATTGATACTTGCTGATAAACCACATTCAGATAATGCTACTAATACATCTCCAGGTTTCATATCAGCTTCATCAACTTGTTTAGCACCAAATGTCATATAATCTTCAAAATTTTCTACTGAACGTACTACTGCGCGATCTCCTCCAGTGATGAAACTTGTAACAACATCTCCAAGTTGTAAGAACTCATATCTGTGGTTAGGAAGTTTATCTACCAAACCTTGCCAAAAGCATCTCCAAGCTCCTTCCATTTGAACAGCCATTCTTCCTGATGCTCCAACAGATGAGAAAACAACTTTTCGCTTTTCATCCATACAACGTTTGATATCATCAACGAATGCAGCAAATTCTGGAGTATTAAATGCTTTTCTAGCAACTGGTTCCACATATTTGTCAGCTTTGAAAATTGTTTTAACCCCTTGTGCAGTATCTTTCATAATTGTTGCACTTAAATTCTTTGTAATAGGGTTAGATTGTTCTGTAGTAATAACTCCTAAATGAAATTGTTTTTCATTTTCTAAAAAGTCTTTTGTTGCTTCTTTGTAATTTGTTATTGTCTTGTAAATCACAATAAATATCTCCTTTATATTTCATTAATATACGTTCATATTATATCATATTTTTCAGTTTGTTTCAAGTTAATAGTCTATAAATATATTAGGCTTCATTCTTCATATCCGCAACTAGTGCACGGTAAAAAACATCACCAATTTGTAAATATCCTTCCATTGTTGGATGAACACCATTTGTTCCAACTTTCTCTAAAGTTGTATTTCTAGCATTAACTTTTAACATTGTTGATGGCATATTATTTTCAACGTCGAATTGAGCTTTCATATCAATATAACGACAATAATCTTTATATTCAGGTCTTTCACAAAATCTTTCTAAATATTCATCATAATTATAAGCTGTGGATACTTCACCAAAAACATCAGAATATGGGCCACTTGCTCCATAGTTAGCCGCTATTCCCCCATCAATTGATGGACTATGAATTCCTATTAATCTAATTTTGGCTTTAGGATAATCCAAGTGTATTCTATCAAGTATTGCTTCAATAAATGGTTCATAATGAGAAAAATCATGATTAAATGGTGCATATTGCCCATTCCAAGTTAATAAAATATAAACATAATCAAGTCCATCATATCCATTATCTAAACAATATTTTTTAAAGTTAGGTCCATCAATTTCTTCATCATAAAACGGGTTTCCTTTTTCAAAATAATGTTTGGTAATATGAATATCTTCAGTATGAATCCCTCCATCGACATTAGTGAAAACTTCACCAATCGTAGGCAAACAAGAATAGTTTCCTGGACCACGTTTAAATTTTAATTTTTTATCTTCAATTGACTCTAATACCCATTGTAAGTTATTAGATTTCCAAACACTATGTTGATCATTCTCATCTAAATTATGACTTTCAACTTCTACCCAAACTGATGATGTTGTCGATACCGCTTCATTTTTAACAAAGTGACGCCATTGCCAACCACCATAACCCTCATAACCAACTTCTTCTTTATGACATGTCCCAATTAAATTTAAAGTGTTTTCAAACCCAAGTCCTGCAGGCTCTCCACCAGTTTTAGTAAAACGACGATAACCTTCATATGGCCAAACTCCATTAAAGGTAATAGAGTCACCAAAACACAAGATGTTCATTTTTTTCTTGGGAGAAACGGGTTTTACTACGTGTAAAGTTGTTTCGGCTTTTTCAATCAATACTCCAAAATCATCATACAAACTAATTGATAATGGATAATCACCTTCATCATTTTCACCTGGTGTATAAGTGTAATATCTAGGATATGGACGACCCTTTGGTGATTCTACATAAATATAATATTTATATGGATTCATTGAACGGATAACTCCACGATAGAAAAGTTCAAATGTATCTCCAACAACCAAATCATATCTTTTGGCTAAATAAAGTAATTTTTCTTCTTTCTTTGCTGTTTTAATCTCTTTTTGTTCCATAAAAACCTCTACTTTGTTCCAAAAATACGATCTCCACAATCTCCTAATCCTGGAACAATGTATCCTTTATCATTTATTTTTTCATCTAATGCCCCTAAATAAATAGTTACATCAGGGTGTGCTTTTGTTAAAGCCTCTACCCCAAAAGGTGCACCAACTAATCCGATATAGGTAATTTCCTTACAACCATATTTTTTTAAAATGTCGATTGCCGCAATCGCACTACCTCCTGTTGCAAGCATTGGATCAACCAATAAAACTGTCGCTTCTTCCATATTTTCTGGAAATTTTTCATAATAAGTGTGGGGTTCTAAAGTTTTTTCATCTCGGTATACACCAATATGTCCCACTTTAGCCTCTGGTATTAATTCAATAAAACCATCAACCATTCCCATTCCTGCTCGCATAATTGGCACAACTACAACATCTTTAGCTAATGTTTCACATTTGGTCTCACAAATTGGAGTTTCAATAGTAATTTCTTTCAAATCAAGATTTTTAGTAACTTCATAAGCCATTAAACTACCAATTTCAGAAACTGTTTGTCTAAATTCTTTTACATCTGTCTTCTTATTTCTAATAATCGACATTTTGTGTTTTAACAATGCATGATTAATAATAGTAACATTTTTATTCATAATGGTCCTCCATTTACAAATAAAATTATACTAGTTTTTGTAATAAAATGCAAATTATTGGATTTTTTATCTTACAATTATACAAAATATAATACTCGACAATATGTATATTCCCGTTTTAAAAATAAATATTAATCGCGATGTGTAATAAAGTTTATATTTTAAAACCTCTTGTAAAATTAACAAAAACATAATTATCAGAAAAAAAATTTTAAATGGTAAAATCATTGTATTTTGTCCTAATGATACTAATAAACTAATAGTCCAAATTAATATCATTGGAATTGTTAAATATTTTACAAATGATAAACTTTTGGTCATTTTACTAACAAAACTTAACTCTTTATCTTCAGCAATTTTGCAAATAAATTTATCTGGACTTAAAAGAAAAAGTTTATTAACTTCTTCAATACTTTTTTCTTCTAAGTATACTTTTCCAGTTACACCTAAAGTAATCATTTCTGGATTAGACGTAAGTGCCATGTCTAAATATTCTAAAGCGTATCTACTAGAATGTTTCTTTTTTTTAACAACTCGATTTAAAGTGTCATACTCTAAAAAAACCCACATTTCTAACATATTTAGATTACGCATAAAATTTAATTGATTTGATTCACTAATGTAATTGGCAAAACTCGTACAATATAATGCATGTTCAAAAGTATTAATTGAAGTTTTAATATTATTTGATTCTCTAGAATCTAAAACTAACAAAGTTATAGCATATCCTAAATAATCTTCAATATCCTCTACTATTTCATCATAATCATCACTATAAAGAGTATAATTAGCTAAATCAATAATAATACTATTAACACCATCAGAACCACTTCTAAATAGTTTTTTTAATCTACTTGGCATTCCTACTACTAATCTAATAATAATATGCTCTTCGATAAAATCCGTATTTTTTAAAAACATATGATATTTTGTTTCATTAGGTAATGTAAAACACTTAAGAACATTTACTAAACGTTTCATAAGTAAAGTTATTCGATCATAATTAGGGTTAACAGGCATTGTAAAAATACTAGTAGTCATTTCTTCTCCTATCATATATATATCATCATTTTGATATGATTTTAAACTACTTCCCTTTAAAAATGCCTCAACAATTGATGAATCAATTTTAAATTTATGCATATGATACATCCTCCAAATAAAAAACTAACAATAATACCAAATCCGTATTATTATTAGTTTTACCATTTTTTTATTTAATATTATAAATTTTAGAATATTTTTCCTTTAAATAATTTATATAATATTTAGGATTAAATTTTTCACCAGTTGCTTGTAATAAAATTTCTTCTGGCAAGCGACTTCCTCCATACTTATGGACATGTTCTCTTAACCATTCAGTTATAACTTTCATTGTTCCTGATTTTAATTCTTCATCAATATCAATATCTTTAGCCATTGCTGAATATAGTTGAGCGGATATCGCACTACCATATGCATAAGTAGGAAAATACCCAAAACTACCACCTGACCAATGAGTATCTTGTAGTACTCCTTCTGTATCAGTTGGGACATCAATCCCTAAATATTCTTTCATTTTTCTGTTCCATACTTGAGGTAAATCCTTTACTTCTATTTCACCTTTTAATAATTGCTTTTCTATTTCATAACGCAACATAATATGTAATGGGTATGTCAGTTCATCAGCCTCAGTTCTAATCAAAGAACATTTTACTTCGTTTGCTAATTGATAAAAATCATCAAGTGTTACATTTTTAAGTTCTTCTTTAAAAATCTCTTGAATTTTGGGATAATGAGCCTCAAAAAAAGCATGACTACGACCAATCATATTTTCATAAAAACGAGATTGTGATTCATGCATAGCCATTGTTGAACCACCACTTAAAACAGTAAAATCATATTGGGGATTAACTCCTAATTCATATAGCGCATGTCCACCTTCATGAATAACCGAATACATACTAGATAATAAACTTTCTGGATAATAATGGGTTGTAATACGGACTTCCTTACTTGTAAACCCACTGGTAAAAGGATGTTCAGAAGTTTTTAATACTCCATGATTCCAATCAAAATTCATTACATCCAACATATATTTTGATAGTATTTCTTGTTTTTCTATTCCAAATGTTTTATTTTCTAAAGTATGTTTAGCTCCTAATGGCAAGGAAGCTACTTTCAAAACAAATGGTACTAGATCTTTTTTTAATTCTTCAAAAAATTCATCATAAAGAGCCTGTGTTGCTCCCTCTTCATATTGATCAAGCAAAACATCATAACCTTTTAAAGTATCTGTTTCTAAATATTTCATTATCTTCTTTTGAAATTCAACAATTTTTTCAAGAGTCGGAGCAAAAGCATTAAAATCATTTTTAATTTTAGCATTAACCCATATTTGAGATGACTGAGACATTAGAATTGTATACTCAACATACTCTTCAGCAGGTATTTTTGACATTTGATCAATTGAACGTTTCTCTTTTTTAATGATTGTTTTCATATCATCATCTAATTCATCAATTTTTTCATATAAAGTATTTATTAATTTTTTTGTTTCATCACATGTACTTAAATGAAAACTTTCTCCCACTAAAATACCTACCATTTTACTACGATTTTCCAAACATCCTACTGGTGCTTCAGTTTCTGAATCCCAACTAATAATATAATTAGCATACCCAAAAGCATTACGCTTCAAATTAAATTGTTCATATTGGTTTAGTAATTCCGTTAAAGTTTCTTCTGGTAAATTCATCTATTTAACAATAACCTTCCCTGTATATATTTCCTCTAATGCTAATCCAATATATTTTTTATTAACTGGATGTTCAATATAAGTTTTCTCTTCTAATTCAATTTCTTTAGCTCGTTTTGCTGTTGCAATAACTAATTTATATTTTGATGATGTCATTTCTGTCAATTGATCCACTGATGGATAACGCATACTTTCACGATTATTTTGTATTACCATTTTTTGTTTCCTCCAATAATTCTATATAACCTTCAGCACTTCTCTTTGTGCGTGCATGTTCTGCTCTAATTATAGCTCTTATTCTATCTGCCGCATTATTAACATCATCATTAATAACAATATAATCATAATCATTAATTAAAGTTAATTCACGACGAGCTTTTTCTAATCTTTCATTAATAATTTCTGGAGCCTCAGTTCCGCGTCTTCTCAAACGATCATGTAAAGCTGTAAATGATGGTGGGGCAATAAAAATAAAGACCGCATCACGCATTTTTTGTTTAACTTGTTTTGCTCCCTCAACTTCAATTTCTAAAACAACTTCTTTGCCTTCAATAATACTTTTTTCAACTTTGTCAATCGGTGTTCCGTAATAATTTCCAACGAACTCCGCATATTCCAAAAACTTACCTTCTTTAATACGCTTTTCAAATTCCGCTCTTGAAACAAAGTAGTAATCTACACCATTTATTTCTCCTTCTCTAGGACATCTAGTAGTCATTGAAATAGAATAAGTAAAATTATGTCCTTCAGTTTCAAATAGCGCTTTTCGAACCGTTCCTTTTCCGACTCCTGATGGTCCTGATAAAACAATTAACAATCCATTTTGATTAAGTTTCATAGTTCCTCCGTGTTGTTGTTTTACATATTTTAACATTACAAAGAAGTTTTTTCAAGAAAAACGATTTATTATAACTAAGTTTTTTGAAAATGTGCTATAATATTGTAAGAAAGGTGGAATTATTATGCCAATAGATGGAGTATTTGTTCACTATTTAGTTGCGGAAATAAAAGACCAACTAGTCGGTGGTAGAATTAATAAAATATATCAACCACACCCTTTAGATTTAATTTTTAACATTAGAGTAAATAACAACAATTTAAATCTTTTTATATCTGCTAATCTTAGTGCTCCACGTCTTAACATTACTGATAAAAAATATGACAATCCAGATAAACCTTATACTTTTTGTACAAATCTTCGTAAATATTTAGAACGAGGATTTATCAATGATATTTCTCAAATCGATAATGACCGCGTTGTAAAATTATCTATTAATACTTTAAATGAATTCGGCGATGAAGTTACCTTTTTTTTATATTTAGAATTAATGGGAAGAAATGCTAATATTATTTTAACGGATAATAATTTAAAAATAATTGAAGCTATTCGTCATTTTTTACCCGAGAAAAATACTGATAATAATCGAATTATTTTACCAAAAGTTATTTACCAACTACCTTTGAAAAATAAATTTACCAATATTTTCAATAATCTAACTGATGAAGAATTAAAAGAATTATCTTATGATTTAGAAGGATGTTCAAAAATATTTTTAGATGAAGCAAATTATATTAATAGTATTAAGGACATTATAAATCGTCCAATAAAACCAGTTTATTATCCTAAAAATCCCAAAATTTTCTATGTATTTCCTCTAAAACATATAGAAAATGATTATCAAATTTTTCCTACTTTATCTTCTCTTTTAGATTACATATTTAAAGAAGAAAACAAAAAATCTAATGTTGAATATAATAATTTAAATACTTTCTTAAAAAGAGAAATTAATAAACTTAATAGTAAACTAAAAAATTTAAATAAAGATCGCGATAATGCTTTACCTCATCTTGAAGATAAAACTTTAGGTCTTCTAATCCAAGCTAATTTATACCAAATTAAAAAAGGAGATAGTAAATTTACTACTTATAATTTTTATCAAAATAATGAGGAAATTACAATTAATTTAGACACCTTGTTAGATCCAAGTCAAAACATGAAACGCTATTTTACGCTTGCTAAAAAAGCCGAAAATACTATCATACATTATGAAATTCAAACAGATTTAACCAAAAAAGAAATAACTTATTTAGAAGGAATTAAAGATGCTTTAGACTATGCTGATAAGAAAGCCTTAATTGAAATTAAAAGTGAATTAATTAATGGTGGATACTTAAAAAATTACCAAAAAACAAATAAAAAATTAAAGATAAGTTACACTCATTATTTTCTTGATAATGCTGAAATATGGATTGGCAAAAATAATCTTCAAAATGATTACCTAACTAATCACTTAGCTAAACCATATGATTATTGGTTTCATGTTAAAGATGCTCCAGGTTCACATGTCATCTTAAGATGTGAAGAACTTAATGAAAAATTAATTAGACTTTCGGCATTAGCAGCAGCACTTTTTTCTAAATATCGTAAATCAAGCAGTGTAGCCGTTGACTATACATTAAGAAAGTATATAAAAAAAATTCCAGGTTTAAAGGGATGTGAAGTAACTTATACTAATCAAAAAACCATATTCATTGATCCTGATGAAGAGTTATTTCAATCAATGCTTTCATCATAAATAATCATACATGTGAAACAATAAATTTGTTCTCGTTGATCATACATTAAAGACACTTGATACTTTATGTCAATTATTTGATTTTTTTTCAATTGTTTTAAAAAATCATTTACTTTAAGTTCTAAATCATGTTCATGATTTTCATCAAAAATTTTAACTTTCATAAATAAGGTCGAGTAGACAACTTATTGTCTACGCTTCTCCTTTCATTTTATATTGTTCTAAA
>CAYLLO010000034.1:0-13575 GCA_964384805.1 uncultured Staphylococcaceae bacterium
TTGATTTTGTATGGTATTTTAGCCAAATATGGTTAGAATATCCAAGAGTTAATTTTTTATGATAATAAAAGACTTTTTGTTATATAAACAATAGTTGTAAATATAACTATTGGAGACTTGTAAGGACTCCAACCATTAATTTACGGGTATCGAACTTTTACTTCCAATGGGAACTGAACCTATAAGAGATAATGGTAGAAATTTAGATAAGATCGTGGTAAAATATTTGTAACTCAACTATTAGTTTCATTTGAAACAACTAATTGATAATTGATTCTTATCAAGGTTTATTATATAATGTTAGTGTAACTTAATTTACATTGTTATTGGTCGTTACAATATATTATACGAGGAAGAATTATTATGAATATAGGTTCATTAATAAAAGAGTTTAGGGTTTATAAAAATTAAAAAATTATAATAGTAAGATTTCTGGAAATAAATTAAATTTTAGTGTATAATTAATAATAGAGGTGTATAGATATGAAAATAGCAGTTACGTATGATCAAGGAATGGTGTTCCCACATTTTGGACACACTGAACAATTTAAAATTTATAATATTAAAGCTGGAGAAGTAGTGTCTTCTGAAATAGCAGCAACAAATGGAGCAGGACATTGTGCTTTAGCTAGTTTTTTGCTAGAACAAGGAGTTGAAGTGCTAATTTGTGGTGGAATTGGGCTAGGAGCAATTAATAGCCTTAAAGAGGCAGGAATTGAAGTTTTTCCAGGTGTTATGGGAGAGGCAGATATGGTAGTTGAAGATTATATAGCAGGAATCCTCGATTATGATCCTAATGCTAGATGTAGTCATCATGATCATGAGCATACATGTGGAGACCATAATCATCATGGAGAATGTCATTGCCACAATGAATAAACCCAATATCGTTGTTAGTGCTTGTTTAATGGGATATAATTGTAAATATAATGGTCATAATAATTATTGTTCTAAAATTGAAAAATTAAAAAACCAATATAATCTAATCGCGATATGTCCTGAAGTTTTAGGAGGTCTATCAACTCCTAGAGTACCGTCTGAAATTATTGGAGATAAAATTATCAACCAAGAAGGATTAGATGTTACTAAAAATTACAATAAAGGAGCAAACTTAGCTTTAGAAAAAGCTTTATTGAATAATTGTCAAATAGCTATTTTAAAAGCTAAAAGTCCTAGCTGTGGTTGTGGTAAAATTTATGATGGAAGTTTTACTTCAACTTTAATTAATGGAGATGGCGTTACCACTAAATTATTTAAAAAGCATAACATTAAAGTTTATACCGAAGAAGAAATATAAAAAAAGTCGTAAGATAAACGAATAATTTCGTACACTTACGGCTTTGTTTAAATATTTAAAATTAAATTTTTAATGATTTCATTTTTCATCAACCACTTGAATATGTGAACCCCAATTAAAGATACTACTACAAATTCTCCTAATAGTACGCCTAAAGTAGTGATAATACCAGCATTTAAGGGCAAATTGTTAATTAAGGTGATTTCTATACCTACTATAATATTTCCGAGCGGAACAGATAAGGAAGCCAGCCATAAATGTTGACCCTTAAATAAAACTAATCCCCCACATGCAATAGCAGTAGCAAGAGTGCCAAAGATAATATCTGGCAATCCATATGGACTAAATAAATTTGCGATAAAACAGCCAAGAATTAAAGCAATACTATATTTTTTATTAAAGAAGCATAGAAGCATTAATATTTCTGCTATTCTAAATTGAATTTTACCAAAAGAGATGAAACTAAAAGCGTAAGTTAAAACAACGTATAGTCCCGCAATAATGGATAATTTCATAATAGTATGAATTTTTGATTTTCTTTCTTGCATAAAAAAACTCCTTGTTTTATTGTTTTAAAAGAGGGTTTAGCAAGGGAACCTCTTCTTATATTATTATAGCTTTTTCTATTAAAAAAGTCAAACGAAAGGATGAGAGATTGTGATTTTAACTAAAGAAAAGGTAATAAATGATTTGAAAATATTGAAAGATGAAAAATACCAACAATTCTCTAAAAAGTTATCACCAGACACAACCTATGAGATTATTGGCGTTAGAACGCCAGCTTTAAAACAACTGGCTAAAACCTACAAAGAATATGAAGTATCTAAGTATTTAGAAGATACTGATTTTATTTACTTAGAAGAGTGTTTAGTGTATGGAATGATCTTGAATCAGCAAAAACGAGACTTTAATAAAATTAAACCTTATATCGAAAAATATATAACTAAGATAAGTGGTTGGGCAATTTGTGATCTTTTTTGTGCAGATATGAAAATAGCTAAAAAAGAGCTTGATATGATGTGGGATTTTATTGTTCCTTATATATATAAAAAACATGAATTTGAAGTGCGTTTCGCAGTAGTTATGATTTTAGATTATTATATTACTTACGAACGTTTACCTGAAATTATTAAACTTGTTGAAGATATTACTATAAACCCGTATTATGTTCAAATGGCTATAGCTTGGTTACTAGCAACATGTTTTATAAAATATCCTGACTATATGCTAAACTATTTAAAAGATAATCCTAAACTTGATAAATTTACATATAATAAAACCTTATCTAAAATTACGGATTCGTTGAGAGTAAGTAACGAATACAAAGAAATTGTTAGAAAGATGCGTAGATAAATGATTTTAAATGTAAGTGGAAGAACTGACATTGTTGCTTTTTATACCGAATGGTTTATGAATCGATATAGAGAAGGATTTGTTGATGTTAGAAATCCTTTTAATCCAAAGTTAGTAAATAGAATTTATTTTAAAGATGTAGATGCAATTATGTTTTGTAGTAAGAATCCTTTGCCAATAATTGATTACTTAAAAGTAATAAAACAACCAATTATTTTTCATATTACGCTCACGGGGTATAAAAAGGATATTGAGAAGAATGTTCCAAGTAAAAGAGTAATCATTGAGGGTATTAAAAAAATATCTAATATTATTGGAATAAATCGAGTGTATCTAAGGTATGATCCTATCTTAATAAATGAAAATTACTCATTAGATTATCATATTAAAGCATTTGAAAAACTTTGTAAAAATCTTAAGGGTTATGTCAAAAATATTATTGTTTCTTTTATTGATAATTATAAAAATGTAAGAGAAAATGAAGATATTTTAAAACTAAAAAGTCTAAAAGAAAGTGACTATGAGGTATTAGGTTACGCTTTTTCTAGCATTGCTAAAAAATATAATATGCAATGTCAAACCTGTGCTGAAAGCCATAATTTGGTAGAATATGGTTTTATTAAAGATGATTGTTTATCTCAAAAATTAGCTTTTGAAATAACTAGAAAAGACTATAAAAAATGGAGAGCTAGAAAAAGCCAAAATTGTAATTGTGTAGAGATGGTAGATATAGGATATTATAATTCTTGCCCACATTTATGTGCATATTGTTATGCCAATTATAATGAAACAGAAGTCCGAAATAATTATTTAAAACACGATAAAACATCGTCTTTATTAATTGGAAAAATAAAAGAAAATGATATCATAAAAATAAGAAAAAAATAGGGAATGATTATGCAATTATTTCCTATTTTATATTTAAAATAAGAACCCTTTTTTGGGCATTTTTCAAAAGTCCTCATATATGACTTGCAAAAAAAACAAAAATTTGTTATAATAAGTAACGAGCGAATTATATAAAAAAAGTATAATATAATCGTAATAGAAAGTGGAGGTTAATTTATGGCTCATTTAAGTGCGTCTGCTGTAAAGCAAATTGAAGAAATTATCGCAAGATATAAAGATGAGAAAACGCCGTTAATGATGATTTTGAGTGACATTCAAAATGAGTATGGGTACATTCCTTTAGATGTACAAGAACTTATTTCGGAAAAAACTGGAATTCCTGTTGCGGAAATTTATGGAGTAGTGACATTCTATTCATTCTTCTCATTAAAACCCAAAGGGAAATATGTTATTGGTGTGTGTTTAGGAACTGCTTGTTATGTTAAAGGTTCACAACAAGTTATAGATAAATTTTCTGAGATCTTAAACATCAAACCAGGTGAAACTTCTGAAGATGGTTTATTTACTCTTGATGCATTACGTTGCATAGGAGCTTGTGGTATCGCCCCAGCTATTACTATCAATGGTAAAGTATATCCTAAAGTTGCTGTAAACCAAGTTCCTGGTATTGTTGAAGAATACCGTAAATTAGGAGGTGCAAACTAATGATTAAATGTGAAAAAGAATTACAAGCTAAAATTGCTAGTTGTACTGCAGATTTAGATGCTAAATTTAAAGGTGCTAATGGAAAACGTTCAATCATCGTTTGTGGTGGTACTGGATGCTTATCAAGTGATTCAGCTGCTATTATTGCCGAATTTGAAAAACAAATAAAAGAAAGAGGATTAGAAGACAAAGTATCTGTTAATAAAGTTGGATGTTTTGGATTCTGTTCACAAGGACCTTTTGTTAAAATTTTCCCAGAAGATACTTTATATCGTACTGTATCAGTAAAAGATGTTACTGAGATTATGGAAAAAGATATCATGAACAACGAAGTAGTTGAAAAATTATTATATGTTGATCCACGAAATGGAGAAAAAGTTCAAAAGCAAGAAGATATTGAATTCTACAAAAAGCAATTACGTATCGCTTTACATGGTTGTGGAACAATCGATCCAGAAAAAATTGATGAAGCCTTAGGTGATGGTGCTTATAAAGGAATCATGAGAGCTTTACATATGACTCAACAAGAAGTTATTGATGAAGTATTAAAAGCAGGTTTGCGTGGACGTGGTGGAGGAGGATTCCCTACTGGTCGTAAATGGCAATTTGCTTTAAATCAAAAAAGTGAAGAAAAATATGTAGTATGTAATGGTGATGAAGGTGACCCGGGTGCATTTATGGACCGTTCAATCTTAGAAGGTAACCCTCTTGCTGTTATTGAAGGAATGATGATTGCCGGATATGCCATTGGGGCTCAAAATGGTTACTTCTATGTACGTGCTGAATATCCTATTGCGGTTAATAGACTTCGTACTGCGATTAAACAAGCTAGAGAATTAGGATTATTAGGTAAAAATATTTTAGGAACAGATTTCTCATTTGATGTTCATATCCGTTTAGGAGCTGGAGCATTTGTATGTGGTGAAGAAACTGCTCTATTAAATTCAATTGAAGGTAAACGTGGTATGCCACGTCCAAGACCTCCATTCCCAGCTGTTAAAGGGTTATGGAACAAACCGACTATTATCAACAATGTTGAAACTTATGCCTGTGTACCTTATATTTTACGTAATGGAGCTGAAAACTTTGCTAAATATGGTACTGAAAAATCTAAAGGAACTAAAGTATTTGCTCTTGGTGGTAAAGTTAATAACGTTGGATTAGTTGAAATTCCTATGGGAACAACTTTACGTGAATTAATTTACGATATTGGTGGTGGAATCCCTAATGGTAAAAAATTCAAAGCTATCCAAACTGGTGGTCCATCAGGTGGATGTTTAACAGAAAAAGACTTAGATGTTGAAATTGATTTCGATAACTTAGTAGCTCTTGGATCAATGATGGGATCTGGAGGAGCTATCGTAATGGATGAAGATAACTGTATGGTTGACGTAGCTAAATTCTATATGGAATTTATCTGTGATGAATCATGTGGTAAATGTTCTCCTTGTCGTATTGGTACTAAACGGATGTTAGAAATCTTAACTAAGATTACTGATGGTAAAGGTACTATGGAAGATTTAACAGAACTAGAAGAATTAGCGGAATATGTTAAGAGTAATTCATTATGTGGACTTGGACAAACAGCCGCAAACCCTATTGTATCTACTATGAAGCAATTCAGAAATGAATATCTTGCTCACATTGTAGATAAAACTTGTCCAGCTAAAATTTGTAAGAATCTAATGCAATACTATATTGAACCAGATAAATGTAAGAAATGTTCATTATGTGCACGTCAATGTCCAGTTAACGCAATTAGTGGGGTAGTTGGAAAAGAACCATATGTTATTGATCAAAGCAAATGTATTAAATGTGGAATGTGCTTATCTTCATGTAAGTTTGGCGCAATCATTAAGAAATAGGGAGGCATAAAATGGCAAAAATTAATATTAAAATTGAAGGTCAAGCCTACCAAGTAGAAGAAGGCTTAACAATTCTTGAGGCCGCAAAAGAATGTGGATATGAAATTCCTTCTCTTTGTGCTTATAATCATGGTGAATGTAGTTTAGCATCTTGCCGTGTATGTTTAGTTGAAGCCACAGGAGCAAGAGGACTTGTTGCGTCTTGCGTATATCCAGTAGCAGAAGGAATGGAGATTACTATTTCTTCACCAAAGGCTGTAGCCGCTAGAAGATTTAGTGTTGAAGTATTATTATCTAATCACTCTATGAAATGCCAACAATGTGATAAAAATGGTAACTGTGAATTATTACACGTGGCTAAAATTACTGGAGCTAGAGAAGATAAATTCTTAGGAGAAAAAACTCCTTCAACATATGATGAAATTACTCCATCAATTATTCGTGATACTTCAAAATGTGTATTATGTGGTCGTTGTGTAGCTCGTTGTAATGCGGTACACGGAACAGGAATTTTAGGATTTGAAAATCGAGGCTTCAATACGATTGTTGCACCAGCTGAAAACCGAAGTTTCGCAGAAAGTCCATGTATTTTATGTGGACAATGTGTAAGCGTATGTCCAACTGGAGCATTAATGGAAAAGAGTGAAATAAACTTATTTGACAAAGCTAAAGCTGAAGGTAAATATATTGTTGTTCAAACTGCTCCAGCAGTACGTGCTGCTTTAGGAGAAGAATTTGGAAATAAAATTGGAACTGCAGTAACTGGTAAAATGGTAGCTGCTCTAAAACGTTTAGGGGTAGACAAAGTTTATGATACAAACTTTGGTGCGGACTTAACAATTATGGAAGAAGCAACTGAATTATTACATAGAATTAACAATGGTGGTACATTACCAATGATTACTTCTTGTTCACCAGGTTGGATAAATTATGCAGAATACTATTATGGCGATCAATTAGATCACTTATCAAGCTGTAAATCACCGCATCAAATGCAAGGGGCAATTATTAAATCATATTTTGCTGAACAAAAAGGATTAGATCCAGAAAATATTTGTGTTGTATCAATTATGCCTTGTACAGCTAAAAAATATGAAAAAGAACGTCCTGAAATGCAAGAAAATGGAATAAAAGATGTAGATGTTGTATTAACTACTAGAGAACTTGCCAAAATAATTAAACGTAGTGGTATTAATTTTAATATGTTACCAGATGAAGAATTTGACCAAGATATTATGGGTGAATATACAGGTGCAGGAGTTATCTTCGGTACTACTGGTGGGGTAATGGAAGCTGCACTTAGAACTGCTCACTTTGTATTAACTGGCCAAGAACAAGAAGGTGTTAAGTTTGAAGAAGTTCGTGGTATGGAAGGATTAAAAGAAGCTACTTTCAATATGGCTGGTAAAGAATTAAAAGTTGCTGTTGCCTCAGGTATGAGAAATGCTAAAGTATTAATGGATCAAATCAGAGAAGGTAATAGTCCATATGCCTTTATTGAAATTATGGGATGTCCTGGTGGATGTATAAATGGTGGTGGACAACCATTTGTTAAACCAATGTTCTTACCTTGTGAAGATTCTAACATTTTAGATACTTATCGTGAAAAACGTGCTGCGGCTTTATATTCTGAAGACGAACGTCAAGCATTACGTCAATCTCATAAAAATACACAAGTTCAACAATTATATAAAGAATTTTTAGGTGAACCAAACTCTCATAAAGCTCATGAGTTATTACATACAACTTATGCTCCAAAAGAAAGATTCCCAGAAAAATAAGCTTATAAAGCCAAAAGGAGATATTCAATTATTTGAATATCTTCTTTTTTTGGTGTTGTATTAAAGCCTGATTATGATAGTTTCATTTTTCTAAAAATTGATAATTAAGTGAAAAAACACATTAATTATTTGTATTTATTGTAAAAATAAGATATAATACAATAAAAGGGGATAAAAAGGAGAAATAACGATGATTGAAAATACTAAAAAACCCATTATTGCTTTAATGTATGATTTTGATAAAACTTTATGTGCCAAAGATATGCAAGAATATAGTTTTATTCCAAGTATTGGAATGAATGCTAATGAATTCTGGAATGAGGCTAATAGGATTGCGGTTAAAAGTGATATGGATAAGATTTTGGCATATATGTATCTAATGATTAAACAAGCTAAAAAGAATGATATTCCAATCACTAAAGAATCTTTTCAAGCTCTTGGAAAAGATGTTGTATTGTTTAATGGAGTTAAGGGATGGTTTAAACGTGTTAATCAATATGGGGAAGAAGCAGGTGTGAAAATAGAACATTATATCTTATCATCAGGGTTAAAAGAAATTATTGAAGGTACGCCGATTGCGAAAGAGTTTAAAAAAATTTATGCTTGTGAATTTCATTACAACGAACGAGGAAATGCTGATTGGCCCCAACAAGCGGTTAACTTTACTACTAAAACCCAATTTTTATTTAGAATTTCTAAAGGGGTCTTAGATGTCTTAGATGATGTTAAATTAAATAGAAATATAGCAGATGATGATCGCAGAGTTCCGTATCGTAATATGATTTATTTAGGTGATGGGATTACTGATGTGCCTTGTATGAAACTTGTTAAACAATATGGAGGTCAGTCTATTGCTATCTATCAAAAGAAACATAAATCTAAAGTTGATGTATTATTAAAAGATGAACGAGTAAATTTCATGTGTGAGGCTGATTATACTAAAGACTCAGAATTAGATCGAATTATTAAATTGATTATTAAGAAAATGGCAGTAACCGATGAATTGGCACATATTTCGGTTAAACAACACAAAGAAATTGGAGCTGAAATAAATGGTAAATAATGGTATTATGGAGTTTATTAAAAATAATTTAAATCATGAATTTGAACATGATTTTGATTATTTAATGAAAGAATTAATTCATTATCAAAAACTTCGTGGCGGTGAAGAAATTGTCAAGAGTATTATAGAGTTAATAAAAACTGAACTAGGAGAAAAAGGTCAAAAAAAACTTCAAGAAACCGTTCAAAAAAGTTTTCAAATGCGGATAAACCAGTTTAATGAGGCTATTAATCTCTTGAAACAACAAAAAAGAAATGAAGCTCAAGATATTTTAGTTAAATTAATTGATACTTTTCCAGTAAAAAAAACCAGTGATGATATAGTTCCAATATATAATTTCCAAAATATTTTTGAAAGTATTCTTTATACTAGACAAGTTAAGCCACAAAATCAAATTCGTCAAGTAAATGAACCGATTGCAGGATATTATTTTCATTTAGCAATTATCTTATTTGAAGAAAAAGACTATGATGAATGTCTTAAAATGTTAAATACTGTTCTAGATTACAACCCTATTTATGTCGAGGGATATTTGTTAAAAGCAGAATGTATGTTACATTTAGGACATACCAATTTATTTTTTGATAATATAAGAGAAGCATTACTTTATTCATATACGAGAGCCCATTTTGCGAAAAACTATTTCCTATTAGGAAGATACTATCTTGAATTAGGAAATAAGGAAAATGCCCTATCATTCTTTGTTGTCAGCAAACATTATGAAAAAACACCATTTATTGATACATTATTTCAAAAAGCAATCAATTTACCAGGAGAGTTTGTTAAATTTGATAATCCTACCGATTTAACATATAACTTTGAAAAACTAAATATTCAATTTGGACCAAGTAAAATAGTAATTGAAACATTAAATAATTGTATTAGTGATGCTAAAAAACATAATAATATTAAAGCTTTGAAGTACTTCTTAAATTTAATAGTAACACTCACACAAGATGAGCAATTAAAACAAGAACTCGAGGCGTTAAACTAAAAGCCCTTTAAAGAACTATGTGGTTATCACCCTTTATTTTATAGGTATATATAAACCACACACAACTTTATATAATCAAACTATTAAAAATGTCAGCTATTTTAACTGACTTTTTTAGTTTACTATTGTATTCAAAAATAAAGACAATTAGGTTATAATTTGTTATAATTAATATATATTCAGGAAGATAAAGGAGGAACAAAAATTATGACTACAAATAACAAAGAATTACTAAAAAGAGATTATTTAAAAGAAATAACGAATATTTTATCTTCCGAAAAATCACCAGCAAAGAAAAAAGAATTATTGCTTCAATATCATCAAAGCGATATTGCCGAAGTGTTAGATATTTTAACCGAAGAAAAAAGAAAAGAACTTTATGATATTTTAGGTGTAGAATCATTAGGGGAAGTATTATTATATTCTGAAGATATTGAAGAATTAGTAGAAAATATTGAACCTGAAGTTTTAGCTGATATTCTTGAAACAATGGATGCTGATGATGCAGTTGATGTGTTAGAAGAATTAGATGAAAAAGCAAGAGAAGAAATTGTTGGTTTAATAGAAGACAAAGAAGTCTTGACAGATATTATTACTTTATCAAAATATTCAGAAGATGTCATTGGAAGTGAAATGACAAATAATTATATTGTTATTAACGCTAGTGATACGGTAAAATCAGCCATGAAAAAAGTTATAAAACAAGCTAGTGAAAATGATAATGTTTCGACAATTTATGTTTTAGATCATCAAGAATTATTTTATGGAGTACTAGAGCTACGTGATCTTATTGTCGCACGTGAAGGAGATGATCTAAATAAGATTATTAAAACTAATTATCCTTACTTTTATGATGAAGATTTAATCACAGATATTATTCCAAAAATTAAAGATTATGGATTAGATGCGTATCCCGTATTAAATGCGGAAGGGTTTTTAGTGGGAGTCATAACTCATGATGATGCTTTAGTAGCCGCATACGAAGAATTTGAAGATGATTATGCTAAATTTGCGGGAATCAGTGAAGAAGATAGTTTAAACGAAAGTTTATTTAATTCGGTTAAGAAAAGAATGCCATGGTTAATTATTTTATTAATTTTAGGTCTTGCACAAAGCTTCTTAATGACAGGATTTGAGGCAGTAGTGGCAGGACTACCTATTATTGTTTTTTTTCAAACTTTAGTTTTAGATATGTCGGGAAATACTGGAACACAATCTCTTGCGGTGACAATTAGAACCCTTTCCACAAATGATTTTAGAAAACATGCATTTAAAACGATAATTAAGGAACTAAAAATAGGTTTTTGTAATGGTTTCTTTTTAGCTATACTAGCTTTTAGTTTTGTTTTTTTATTTTTAAAAATTACTAATCAAGGGATAATAAGTGAGACATTTAATTTTGTAGAAGCATTTAAAGGAGCTAGTATCGTGGGACTTGCGTTATTAATATCGATGACTATGGGTTCATTTGTTGGAGCAATTGTTCCCACCATCTTTAAAAGACTAAATGTTGATCCCGCAGTTGCTAGTGGTCCATTTATTACAACGATTAATGATTTAACTGCTTTATTAATATATTATGGGTTATCGGCTTTACTATTTAACATTATGTTATAGGAGGTTGATATAATAATGGAAATAATGTATAATAGATAGAAACTTTAATATGGGAGGTTTTATGGAACAACATAATGATTATTTAGGTAAAGAAAAAATTTCTCGAATATTAATTAAATTTTCTCTTCCTTGTATAGTAGGTTTATTAATCAGTGCTTTATATAATATTGTGGACCAAATATTTATTGGTAATAGTGAATTAGGTTTTTATGGCAATGCGGCCACAGGAGTATCATTTCCGATCATTTGTATTGTAAATGCTTTTGCTTGGTGTATAGGAGATGGAGCAGCCTCGTATTTAAGTATTTGTTCAGGAAGAAAGGATAATGAAAAGGCTCATAAATGTGTTGGTGGGGGAATAATTATCACTATCATTATAAGTGTTATATTAAGTATTTTTAGTTTAATCTTTTCGAAAAAATTAATGCTTTTATTTGGAGCATCGATTCATACTTTAGAGATGGCGAATGACTATTTTGTTATTATCGCCTCATTCTTTATTTTCTATTTATTGACAGCAGTTATGAATAGTATTATTAGAGCCGATGGATCACCTAAGTATGCGATGATTGCTATGTTTGTGGGGGCTATTGTTAATATTATTTTAGATCCATTATTTATTTTTGGATTTAAATGGGGAATTTCGGGAGCTGCGTGGGCAACAATTATTGGACAAATAATGTCATTTGGTATGTGCTTAGTTTATTTTAAAAAACCCAAATCATTTGTCTTAAGTTTAAAAAGTTTTAAGATTGATTTTAAAATATTAAAGAAAATGATATCACTTGGGGCCGCAACGTTTATTACACAACTTTCTATTTCGATTGTTTATTTAGTTTCTAATATGATATTATCAAAATATGGGGAATTATCGATATACGGGAAAGATATAGTTATCTCTGTGTTTAGCATTCAAACCAAAGTATTTACCATTGTTCATAGTATTGTTACAGGAATTGTTTTAGGAGCACAGCCGATATTTGGTTATAACTATGGAGCAGGGAATCTTGAACGAGTAAAAAAAACCTATTTAATCGTTCTAGTATCAACACTTATAATTGGAGGACTAGCGACCCTTATCTTCCAATTATGGCCCGAAACCATTATTAATATTTTTGGCGAAGGTAGCGAACTTTACTATGTTTTTGCAGGAAAGATGTTTAGAATTTATTTATCTTTAATGACAATTACATGTTTAATAAAAATAACAGCGGTTTTTTTCCAATCTATTGGGAAAGCTGTTTATGCCATTATTTCATCATTAATTAGAGATATTGTTTGTTTTGTTCCACTGGTATTAATATTATCCCAAAAATTTGAAGAAGCTAGCGCTGGAGAAGGCATTAAAGGAATTTTATATGCGGCACCAATTGCGGATTTTATTTCAGTTTTTGTAATCATCTTTTTAACTTTATTCTTTTTTAAGAGTTTAAAAAAACAAGATAATAAAGAATTAATATAATAAACATAAATAATCAAGTAAAATATAAAAATATTTTAGCCTTTTTATATTATTAGCACTTAATTATAAAAAAAGAGCGCAAAAAGACTTGTCAGTCAAAATCACTTAAACTGGCATTATTATGCAATATTTATACAAAATAATTTATTTTTATTCTAAAGTGTGTTATAATAAAGTTACGGCATAGACCGTTTTGAGACTACTTACAAGGTTCGTATTTGTAAGTTGAACTCGTCTTGTGCATATAGAAGATAATTCTTACTAGTTGATTAGCACAAGCCATAGACGCAACTTTAGGCTTGAGTGGGTTTAATTGGTGCGTCTTTTTTTGATATTTAGTTTTAATAGCATTAGGTTCTCTATTAGCTTTGATTAAACTAGATACCATTAAATGAAGAATAGTTCTAAGACGCTTATTACCCTTTTTAGACATTTTAAGATGAAGACCATCTTTATCGCCAGATTGTCTAATCATAGGATCAATACCCGCATAAGCAACGATTTGTTTATAGTTTGTGAATCTAGATATATCACCAAGTTCATTCATTTGAACAACAGTTAACTTAATTTGATTTAGATAATATTCTAT
>CAYLLO010000035.1:0-9637 GCA_964384805.1 uncultured Staphylococcaceae bacterium
TCTCTTTTCTTTTAATTTATATATATATTATAATATAAATTTTTAAAAATATCAATTTTTTGTACAAAAGTATAGAGGAATAAAAATAGTTAGAGGCAGATAAAAATTTAGGATATCATAAATCATAGGCATTTCCCTCTTTAAACACTACTTTTATATCTTTTTGTAAATATTGTTTACCATTAATAAAAGCTGTTAAATAATACTCTTCAGTTTCATAATTATAAATTATGAAAAATACTGTTGATTTATAAGATAATATATCTAAAAATAATTTTATATCACTAATAGTTGGAGAAATAATTTCTCTATCAGTAAAATAACCAAACACATTTGCTTCTTCTGGCTCAGAAGTTCTTTTTATCCAATTAAAAGTATCTTCGTTTATGGTTTCTAATATTCCATAAAAAAACATAGAAGACATTTGTAATACTTCTGGTTCAATATATAAAGTAATCATTACGGTCTACCTTTTTCCAAATAGGGTTCTCCATAATTATACATGGGAGAATCTGGACATATTGTTCTAAAAGAAAAGCAAGTTCTTAACTGTTCACTTAATTCTTCATAAAAATAAGGCTGATTATAAATACGGTTATTGGTTGGAAAAGATTTTGCAACTTGTTCTAAATCAGCACAGCCTTTGTTTATAATTCTAATAACTTCTTGAAGAATTTTATCGTCTTGAATTTTATCAGGTTCATTTATTAAATGAGATAAGATTTTAAATGTTGTTTGATAGTTCTTGAGATTCTTCTGGTCGAAGTTCTGATTGAGCTTCTATAACATTCTCACTATCTGCTGGTTTTCCGTCATCATTTAACCTTTCTCCTTTCTCATTATAATGATAGTTTTGACATTGAGATAATTCTATTAATTTAACATGACTTCTATTTTCATAATTAATATATTTATTTTTAATTGCAGAAGCGATTAAACCTGTGTCATTGTATAAATTTATTAGAAAAGCAAATTTTGCTTTAAACAAATCGCATACGGTTTGACAATGCATTAAAATATCTCCTGCGTTTTCAAATTGGCTACCAAAACAACCTTTAATACAAACAGTATTAAATAAACAGTCTACACATTGAGGTTGATTGCTATCTTTTAAATCTCTAATTCCGATATAAGCATCTAAGTTATGAGGAATAAAATCTACAATATGCTCATTATCTTCATCGGCAATAAAGAAACAAGGAGTAAATAAAATATAGCTAGTTCTATGACACAATGATATGGATAAATTATTACAATTAAACATTACTGTTGACTGTAGACTACAACTTGTTTTTTCGGATTTCCCTGCTAAAGAACTTACCTCTCTAATATCAATTATATCATAGTTAGTAGCCGCTGGCAGAGTATTTTCTTTTTTACCATCTCCAATAAACATTGAATAAGCTAAATTATCAATGTTCCCTCCGCACATTTCTAATCTTTTATCAAAAATATGCTTTAAAAAATCTAAATATTTTTGAATTTTTTCAGGAGTCCAATCATCATTTCGTACTTCGAGCATCATTGGCTCATATTCTTGCTTGGGATCTTGTTTTAACATTTCAATCCACCAATCATAATTTTGAATCCAATTTTCAATATTAGAAGCACTTACCATAGGATGATAACCACCTTGAGTTTGAATAATAAAATTAAAAATTTTATCAAAATACTCTTGAGTTAATTCTTCTTTTTCTCTAGTATTAGTACAATATAAACCATCAGTAGACCAAGAAAAACTAATAGTTACATTATATTCATTATGAAAATATTCTATTTTTTCTAATACTTGTTCTACTAGCTCAGGTTGTCGCACCACCCATTTCATATTATTAGGTACTATAAGAATAGTTTCGTTAAAAAAGACCTCTTCAGCAGATTGTTTTATTTCTTTAAAATATTTATCTAATAAATTTAATACTTTAAAAAATAAGTTGGTAGAAAATAAATCTCCTCCAAATAATTCAAAGAAATAAGTATAACTGTGATTTTGTTTATAAATATAATCTAAAAATAAATTTAAATTTGTTAAAATAGTTTTTTCAGAAGCATGCTCTGGGTATAGCTCGTCTCCTCTTTGAGCAATATAACAATATTCGCAACGTTGATCGCATTTAGTTTGAAGAATATATTCAATACCATTTTTCATAATATTATATCCTCCAATAGTACGATATCCTTTTAATAAATTATTGTCTATATAATATTGAAATAATTCTTTTTGTTGCTGAATAAATTTATTTGATTGACGCAAATCTTTAAGGTCTTCTCTCATCAAATCTATCTCCTTTTGCTCTTAATTCAAAATTAATCATTTGTTCTGCCCTATCTAGTAATCCATTACAAAAATATCTAATTTGAAGAACAGAATGCATTAAGATAGAACCAGTAGTAGTAATAAGATTATAATAGCAACACTCAGATGCTGCAATTAAAAAAGCATGCCGTTTTATCTTATCTAAATCTTTTGCATAACTACCATCAATTTGACCTATTTGCGCAAGCATAAACATCATATTACAGATCATGTTTACCATCATCCGCATATTATTTTGCTCTGCAGATTGGAACGCCCATCCTAACGCTTGATCAATCTCTTCATCTGTTCCTGTAATTAAATTTACAATTTCATTTTTTAATGATTGTTTTCTACCTAAATCAGAAATAGAATTAGAATAATTAGTAGGCTTATCATAAATTTTATTATAAGCATCAAACATTAAATTTTGACAGCTTACCATAGTTCCATCATACATAATTTTTAAGTCTTGAAGCATAGTTCCGCAAAAATCTGTATGATAAGTTTGTTGAATATTATGGTCTCCCTCTAAAAATCTATTTACATAATCATTTAAATCTAAAGCACCAATTCTTTTTAAGGTATCTGGTAAAGTATGTACATAGCATCCTATAATATTTGCACTCATATCTATCGGAAACGGATGCTCATCAAAATAAATATATTTAGAACGATTAATCATTAAGAATTTATCAACCTTATTCATTGCATTAACTAAATCAACACCGTCTTGAGTTGTAGCATATGACCCATTCATATATTGAAAAGTTACTGGCTGCAAATGAATATTTTTATTTATATCATATGGACGAATTCGTGCATATAGGTCTTCAATATCATCAAAGAAAAGTTTTATATTATTTTCATTTTCTAAAAAACAATTAACTAAATAATTAGACATAACTAAATGAAGATTAAAATCTAAATGAATATGTTCTAACCTTACATTAGATAATTTTTTCATAATATTAGTTAAGTTATTCTTAACAATATTTATTTTTCCACCTCTTGCGGATTCTTCTGCTAAACCATCATAAGATACTTGTATAACAACATCTACATTATGGTCTAAAAAACCGTCTAATATTGTAATAAATTCATAAAATAAATCATCTATTGTCGTTAGCATACAATTAGTAGAAAACATCACATAATTAATATTATAAAAAGTTTTAAACCAATCTTGCATTACAGGAATAAAATATTGCAACATTAGAGTTGGTTCTTGACCCCATATTTCTAAAGCTGTAATATCTGCAAAAGGAGTTTCTAGTCTTTGTAGAGATTTTTTTACATTAGATAAATATTCCCCATTTATTAAAGCTTCATTGGTTTTATTAGCAAATTCTTCAATAATAGAAGCCTCAGCATTTTGATGTATTAAACAATATTTACAATTTAAATTACATTTTACCGCAGATTCTAAACTTATTTTATAAATATGCGTTTTATCAATATTTTTAATCATTAAAACTCCTTAAAAACTTATACAATTACTATGAATTACATAAGTTAAATTATCTATTTCTATCAAAGGGGTAGTTTCTGCTACGCTACCTGGCATAGCTGAAGGTAAATTTTCTACACTAGCATTATATTGGATATGTGTATTAGAAGACATATTGCTTAAAATTTCTCTTAAAGCATTAACTTGATCCGCAAAAGCTAAATCAGTAGAATTATCTGGTACTTCTATGGTAGACATACCGTACTTTTCATTTATAATATTTATATTATTATAAATTGGTACAATATCATTCCAAGTAATTTTAGTTCCAGGATTAAAAGTTTCTAATGTTCCTTCAGTAAAAGATTTAAAAGCAAAATTAGTTACTGAACTAAAACTAAATCCACAGCTTCTAAATGAACAAGGAACGAATCCGCAAACATCAAAACTAAAAGTAAAATTTGCAGATGGAAAAGTAAAATATCCAAAATTGCCACTAGGAAAAGCAAATACTGCAGAATTAATAGGGTCTGAACCCAGAGTCTCATATGTAGTGCAACCACTAAAAGTGCAAGCCCATCCATTGTTTCTGCTTGCAGTAAAACTTCTAAAACCAAAATTTCCCGCAGGAAAACTGAAGTCTTGAAAATTAGAGCTTGGAAAACTAAATCTATCAAAACTAAAGTTAGAGCTTGGGAAACTAAATCTACTAAAACTAAAATTAGAACTTGGGAAACTAAAGTTTCTAAAATTACTTGAAGGAAAACTAAAAGATGCTAATGAAATACCTTCATCAACTCCACCTCGAGGTAGTTCTAAACCAAAAGAACTATTTAGCAGAGTTTCATATAATCCCATGATTATTCTCCTTGAATTACAAATTCATGAACAAAAATAGAATCTGCATTTTCAATAATATCTACACTTTCTCTTAAATCTTTATTAAAACGAGTTTTTAATGATACATAATTTACTTTATTAAATTCTGCAATTTGATAAATAGTTTCATCTTCATTAATAAAGGAAACTTTTACGTTAGAAACTTCTGCTAAAATTAAAGTATCTCTTAAAGATTTAAGCTGCTCATTAGCATCTCCGACATCATTTAAATCTAACAATTTAAATTGACTAAAATCATCATAAATTAATTCAAATGATAATTTTTCTTGAGAATATATAAGTGTTTGAGCGGTATCATTTAAAGTATATTCAAATTTAAAAGTTATCATATTTATTCCTCTCTTAAACAAAAATCTATAACTAAATCGTGATACTCTGGCTTCACCATAAAATCACAATAAGTTAAAATAGCCATAATTGGTTCCCAAGTACGACCTTCTATTTTAAAATAATTAAAACCAAGAGGATAATAGTAATTAACTATATCTTCATAGGTTATATTTCGATGTTTATGTTTTGGGTCTAATGAATTTTCATAAATTAGACAATTTTGCATTCTAAAAGTTTTCCCAAAATTTAAATGAGAAGCACTATTTAGTTCATAATGCCTTTTTCTTTGCGGACAGTTGTATCCACAAATTGGGTTAACTAACAACTCTATTTTTCCTTTTTCTTCTGGCTTAAAAGATTCTAAGATTTTTTTATTTTTATTTAAATTATAATCTAAGCACACCATAAAAAAATTTTCATCTGCCAGTTCTTGTTTTACTAGTTCAAAATCTGTTAAACATTTAGTGGTAGATGAAATAAATTTATAATTAGGATAAATAGATTTTAAAAAATCTCGAAAATTATTATCAGCAATAACTATTTCGTTTGAGTAATTAGAACCAAGAGAAGTGATAAGATGGCAAAAATGATTGTAGTAATCTTCTTCCTTTAACATACAATTAGTAAATACATATCTAATAGGAATGTTAAATTCTTCATTATAAATTTTAATACAACTTTCAACTTGTTCTATAGTTGCTTGCTTATAATGAGGAAAAATTCTTCCTCCATCCCAAATGCAAAATTGCGGATTACCATAAACTGCATTTATATTTATATCATCATAAAAAAAATTAGGATTTTTTCTTTTTATATCTAAAAATCGCATATTTGTAGTGGCTAATTCATACATGCCTGGAATTGCAAAATTAATCATCCTTTAAACTCCTTAATAACTTGATATTTATATTCATCTTTAATAAAATAATCTACTAAAAAATAAAATAAATTATCCGAAGAAGAATTAACTACTTCCGCAAATTTATAATGAGTAAATCCCATTTTACGAAATTTATTATTAATATCTTGTAATGTTATATTTATAAAACTATTTTCATAATTTTGTCTTTTTGGACATAATAAATAATGATTATCCTTACAAAAATTATAAATTTTTGCATCCATTTCCATATGACAAGTTTCATATTTAGGACAATTTAAAGAACATAAATTATTTACAAATAATTCAATTTTTTCTGGATGCTTTAATTGTTTTAATTCAGATAATGAAAAATGTTGAGGTAAAGTTACTATATCAAAAATACCTAAAGAGGTTAAGTTATTTATATCTTCAATAGATATATTTAAATTATTAGCATAAAAATAAAAATGATATAATGGATATTTATTTCTTATATACTGTGCTAAATCAATATTATTTAATTCAATAATATTAGAACCATTCTCATTTATTTTTAATACTTGATTCATAAAAGCATCATGAAAATCTGACTTTTGTAAATAATAATTAGTACAATTAAATCGAATAGGAATATCACTAATATTTTCAAATTTAATTAAATCATTATATAAAACTCCATCTCCAGAATTAATATTCCAACCACTTTTCCAATAAGCGTATGGAAAATTACCAGAAGTAGTAGAAAAAACCACTGGAATTTTAAAATATTTTTTTGTATTTTCTAATTGGCTTAAATTAAAAAAATAATTACTAATAGGTAAATGATAATAAAAATTTGGCAAATCAAAATATAACATTAAAACCCTAACTTTCTTAAATTACTACGCATTCTATCTAACTCTGCGGTTGTAAATTCCGTTTCTTGAACCTGCAGCTCAGGAGCTTCCCTTTTTGGAGGCGCAGCCTCCAAAAAACTCTTCGGGCAAGTCATGGTTAGAGCTATCTGCACTCTTTCGCCGCCATCATCTGCCCAAACATAATACTTTTTATCTGCTTCTCCTACATAGTCATTTCCGAATGCTTCTTGTAATTTTTTTGCAACATTAACTTTAGCGGTGTTTCCTCTGGGCATTTTGAACTCTCCTTTCAAATTTATAAAATTTACTTTTATTAGCTGACGCTAACAATTTTTTAACTTTAAGCAAAGTTTCATACCAATGCTCAAGGTTCAGGTACTCTGATGGGGTATGCTCGTAATAATAACCTATACTAAGGTTTACGCCAGCTATTCCCCATGCAGGACAGAGTATATAGATATCTGTAAATGTACCTATTTGTTCTTGGAAACCAAAAGAAAGAATATAAGAGGTGAAGGATTTGTTAGCACATTGATAAAATACTGCATCATCGAAGCCAGCTCTATCTAATTCTATAAGGTATTTGAGGTTTGCGGGATTCACCTCTTTAGCGAGAGCCTGTGCACCCCACGCACCAGTTTCTTCGCCTCGTGTAAAAAAGATAGTAGGACGAAGCTTAGTTTCCATAATGATAGCTAAAATCATTGCGACACCAGCTCTATCATCGTAACCGCCATTACATTCTGTGAACATTATCTTTTGCGGCTCGTCGTAATAGTTTGCGGAAGCCTGGACTGTGTCGGTATGAGCCACCAGTCCTACAGGAGTGGTGCCAGCCGCATAAATGTAGTTAGCGGTCTTCCGCACATCTGAATAGCCGTGGGCTTTAAGGATTGAGGATAGGGAATTAAATAGGGCTTCTTCAGATGTTTTTGTGATGTTGTCTATTAATTTTACATATTTATCAAAGTTCTTCACATTTTTTCTCCTCTTTTTTTATTTTATTATATCATAAAATTTTATATAATTCAATTTTTTAGACGAAACAGTTTTAGCTGTTGAGTCTAATGCCTTTGCCAGGGATCCAATCTGCCTTTAACTGGTCAAGCTTGTTAATTGTTTTAATGATATTGTAACAAAGCTTACAACCAGAAGTAGAGGAAACACAGGACTGTTTGCATTGCAGACGAGCCTTACCAAAATCTTCAGGGAAAGCTCTATTATCTACATTAATATTGAAATTTGTAATTAAAAGATTAAGGTTTCCTGCCCAAGATTTTTCTAAATAAATATCTAATAGCGTGCGCTCTTTGCGTAGGCGCTCCTCCCACGGGCCAAAGGTTTTAAATTCCAGCGTATCAACGTAAGGCTCGTAGAGGTCTACGTCTTCGGGGCGTATGTAGGTCCCGCAGGCGCCATCTCCTCGAGGTATGTTGATGTCATGGGCGAGGTTGGCTATTAGACGGATAGGAGTATCTCCTACTATCTGCTTTACTTTGAGCAAGTCAAAGTAAAGCGGCGCATCCAGAAGAAAGAAGCATGGGGAAAGATTGCGGATTCCGGCTAAGTCGTAATAACTCTGGATAGGATATGCCCAATACCAGTCTAGTTCATAGTCTCTGCATTTGCGGATTAGCTTCAGGTCATGCAACGCAAGCTGCATACAGGAGAGCGTAGCCGCCAGATCCGCAAGTTTATCAAAATCTGGTTCATCTTCTGGTTTTATTTCTATTATGTATCTTTTTTGGACAAGCTCTGGCTCGTCTAAAAAATTATAAATACCCTCTATATCATTATATTCTACTTTTATTTCATCTGCTTTCCGCAGAATGGTTCGAGGGTGTCGAATGCTTACTGAATATTTCACTCCTTATTCTCCTCTCTTTTTATCTTCTGGCTCGGGGTTTTTAGGGGCGGAGCCCCTAAACGGGGGTTTGGGGGCAGAGCCCCCTAATAGGGGTTAGAAGCGTAGCAACTAACCCCAAGGAAAAATGGAAGTAAGATGCGAATTAGTTATTTGAATTTAAGTAGTGAGCGTAGCGAACTACGAAATTCAAATAACTATTATAAGATCAAGTTTAGCTCTTGGTAGCGAACGTAGTGAGCTACCTAAGAGAGCTAAATATAAGTATAAGATGGTATAACCTTTTTACCCATTTCAGCTACTTTGGTTTATCCCTTTTTACCCATTTTGGTTTATCCCTTTTTACCCATTTTGGTTTATCCCTTTTTACCCATTTTTCTTTTTTATCTTAGGTGCTTTTTTTGTTTCTACTGCTATTATTTGATAATAAGGTTTTTTCTCTATATATATTTCTTTTAAAGTAATTAAATTACAATTAGTAAGAACTGCCAAATAATTATTTATTAAAATTCTTCCTTTATTGTAAGACATTCCTAAATGGTCGCAAAGTTCTTTAACAGTAAAATTATACGGAGTTCCCCTTTTTTCTGCCCAGTTATATCTTGCACAAAGATAAATAAAAGTTTTAGTAACTTGTTCTTTTACAGTATGAACTAAAAATTGTACTATTTCTTCAGACAACCCCACATATAAATTAGGGTTAAAAATTAAATAGTACTTTCCTTTGTCATCTATTAATTCTTTTTCTAATAGATATTTCATATGTTTTGATACTGTTTTGCGGGTTACGGGTTTTTCAGCTAAAGCCGCACCTATTTCTGTTTGATTTGGTAGCTAATCTTTATAAACTCTAGCTTCCCCATCTAGCTAGATAGATTTTGATAATAAATAAGCATAAAGTTCGCCATTTATTTTTGAATCGTTTAAAAATGTTAAATACTCCATTGAAGTATCACTTGGAAATTTTTTCATTGGAATTATCCTCCTTTATATTTTATTATAAAAATTTAAGGAGTAAGATTTCCCATTTTTGTCCAAAATGAGCGAGATAGCGTAGCTACCTTCGCTCAAACCAAAA
>CAYLLO010000035.1:9737-13460 GCA_964384805.1 uncultured Staphylococcaceae bacterium
CCCATTTTTGTCCAAAATGAGCGAGATAGCGTAGCTACCTTCGCTCAAACCAAAAAAGGATTATACGATGATTTCGTTAAATAATGTATATAAATTCTATTTTTAGCAACCGCGATACCTGGTTCTAAATATTCTAAAGGTTCTTTAGAATATAATTCTACCTTATGAACTAAATCATAATCGGTTAATACTAGATCATATCTCTTTCCTTCTTCTGGATGGAAGTTAGATAAATCCTCTTCTGTTTTAATAGTTTTAAGGTATCTGAGAGGAAGAGGTGATTCGTACGAAATTGACGAACCAAAAGGTAAGAAAACTGCGGATAGACGAGAGCTATAAGTTTCTAAAGTAGCTATTTCCGCAATTTCTTCTTCAGTTAAGTTAATATAAATGTGGTTAGGGAATGAAGCTGCATAAGCTAAAGTGTGCTTAGACGGCATTCCATTAAATATTATAGGTTCTTGCGGCTGTAAGTTTGCAATTTCAGTTAATACTACAGCTTCTTGTAAATTATTCGAAAAGATTGCCATAGGCTTGTTCTCCTTTTATAGTAAGATTTTTATAAGTAGGTTCGTAATAATCTGTTAGGTTGTTCAGCGGTGTGTCTTTAGTAAAGAATGTATTAAAACAATCTTCGCAGAAGTAAAAATCAAAATCTCCTATTGAAACAGGGAGTGTATGGTCATTCCAAAAGATTTCTCCACAATCATCACATTGAGTAGAATTTTCCCAACAAGATTTACAAACTGTTTCACCTTCTACCACATATTCTTCTTCTTCTTCCCAATCATAAAGGCGGGAGCCGCACCCAGCACATACCGTGATATCTTCGCAGTTATTACAACATAAGCTGTCGGCATACGACACATCCGAGCATCCGCATACCATACATTGAGCTTCTCCGGAATAATTTATGGCTCTCACTTCGTTCGAGCCATAAAGATCATCCCAAGTTAAGATTAAATGCTGTGGATAACAGAAATCATTATACATAAAGTTAGTGGAAAAGTGAAATGGATTGTTTTCTTTTCTTCCTGCGGAAAAGTCATATGCGGAAATTGTGTATTCTTTTTCTGGGCGAGCTAGTTCTGCTAGCCACTCCAAAACTATTCTTTCTAAGTTGTGATCCCAAATCGGATAACCTTTTATTGAAGCAATGAACTTTTGGTCGACGCAGTCGACCAAAAAGAGTTCTCGCCATTTCTTAGAATTCCAAGTATATTCCCCGTCAGCTATATCTAGCGTTTTTGAAGAGGAAAGATATGCAACAAGAACATATGGCGAATTGCACATTTCCACAGTTCCCATGCAATACTCGCCTGGTTCACTGGGATCCCACCGCATACAAGAAGTCCAGTCATTCGCATTTACGCTCATGGTATAGAAGTCGAGTGGATGTATGGAGAGGTGGAGGTCGCCTTTTACGGTCTTTTGATTAAGGATACGGGAATGTGCGAGACGAAAATCTTCATATCCCTCTATTTGAAATGCCTCGCTGAGACATTTCAAAACCCGCAGGGGACGAGAATGTGAATCAAATTTATAGTCGTGTCCATCTGGTTTATGAACAACGACAGTTTTTTGCGACTGAAAGGTTATATTATTATTTATTAAATTATCTACATCCAAAAGACGAGAAATCTGGTATAATTCTTCGTTGGAATCGCAGATTCCAACGGAGATACCAGGAGCAACATAATCAGCAGTTTGGAAAAGGTAGGCTGTTTCACTTATGTGATTTCTTATCCATTTGCGGAAATTGCTTGCGAAAGGGGACGCTTCAAGAAGATTATACATTTCCTTTTTTAACTCTTCTTCTGGTTTTTCGTAAGTTATTTCTTTGGATATATCGAAGTTGTTGCCTAAGAGGTTATAGAGGTATTCTTTTTTAGCCGACCATTGGTCGGCTAAAAGGTCTTCAGCTGGAACAGTGAGGTAAGTAGGGAGCATTTCCGCACGATATGCATCAATTATTCTGTAATCTTTTTCTGGTAATCTTAACATTTTAGTCTTTTAGCTAAAGCTAAAAGCCTAAAGGGTGGCTTTTTGCTTTAGTCGTTTCCTTTCTTTTATAAATATATTATATAATAATTTTTAATAAAAATAAAGAAATTTTTGGTTTTACAGCTATGCTGTAAAACCAAAAAAACCAAAAACTTGATATGATGCAGCTTCATAGTTATAATCATATCTCCATATAGGCTCTTTTAAGTATTTAGATTGGCATGATTGACAGGTGCAGTAGCGACGGTCGGGTTTTTGCGGATCTATGATAAAATCTGTTGCTTGCAAGTATTGCGGATTCCCGCAAACATCACATTCGGTTACCTGTTCAGAGCAGTAGGAGCAGATGAATTCTCCTTCGTTTACTGGAGATGGAATAGGCTCGTCAGTAGTTAATGAGCCGCAGCAATCGCACCAGAATCTCGGTTGGCAGGTTTCGCAGGTAAGGAACTGAGCTTCCTCTTCGTCGACTTCGTCGACGAGGGGTTCTCCGCAACACATACATTGAGCTTGACCTGAGTAGTTTATTGTTCGAGCGAAGCGAGAACAATAATCTGGAGCCAGGAGTAAAGAATGATTGGTAAAGTAGAAATCATTATACATATAGTTTGTTTCAAAGTATAAAGTACCTACGATTTCTGGGGTACCTTTTAAATATACAGTTTGTTCATTTGCATCATAGGTACAAGGTATGAGGTCTGGGTTTTTTAGATTTAGCGAAGCTAAATCTAAAAGCCAGTTAACTGCGGATTCCTCTAATTCTTTAGATTGGTATGGGTAGCCTTTTATTGGAGCGATGAGCTTTAGCTCTTCGCTCCAAATATCGACGATGAAAAACTGTCGCCATTTTTTGTTATTCCAGGAGAATTTTTCTTCAGCGTTAGCTGAAGAACCAGAAGTAAGAGTATAAGGTTCTGCGGATTCCAGGTATGCGACGAGGACGTAGGGAGAGTTGCACATCTCTACAGTGCCTTGACGATAGCTGCCATAACCCCAGTTCATGCAGGAGGACCATCCGCAATCATTATCGGAAGCTGTATAGAAGTCGAGGGGGTGAATTGACAGATGGAGGGTTCCTGTTAATTCTTTTTGATTAAGGATTAAGGAATGCTTCTTTGCAAAATCCTCGAAGCTACCAGCTTCAGCTGGTAGGTAAGAGGAAACGAGCTTGCGGAGAGTCTTAATGAGGGAGGTGTTAGGTTGTACCTTCAGGGTAGTGGAACGACATACCCCCTCCCGCAAGTTATAAGTAGCTGAGAAGCCTACTTTATTATCAACTAAGCGAGATTCTGTAAGGAGGTCTTGCGGAACGGCCGCAGATGCATTCCAAGCTCTGGCGAAAGGGTGCTGAGCAAGGAGATCCGCAAGTTCGTTTTCTATTTCTGCTTCTGGTTTAGCGAAGACGACAGTCTTCGCTAAGTCTAATTGTCCGCCTAGTAACCTATAAAGAGGTTTTTTAGCTTCATTCCAGAAGGAAAGGAATAAAGGATCTGCGGATTCCCGGTCTATGTAGTTTAAGTGGTAGATTCGGTATGCATCGATAAGGTTGTAGTCTTTTGAGGTTAAGGAATCTTTTGGGTTTGCGGGGCAGCCGCAAAAGTTAGTTGTTTGTTTCATTTTTATTACTCTTTTCTTTTTATTTTCTTTATAATATATTATATAATAATTTTTTTTATTTTTCAATTTCTGGTTTAGTTCGCCGTAGGCGAACTAAAACCA
>CAYLLO010000036.1:0-13430 GCA_964384805.1 uncultured Staphylococcaceae bacterium
TTATTACCAATATATTTAGAATGAGATTCATAAAGTAAATCAATACGATTAGAATCCACAATTACTTTTAATAATGTTTTATTATTCATCCATTCTTTAATAAATTTTAGTAAACTTTCTTTTTGATTGAAGTTAGTCATTGTTTTAAATTCATAACCTACTTTTTCAAAAATATCATCACATAAATAAGATAAAACATCAGTAATATTATCAAAAAGTCGATAAAATGTTGCACGTCCAACAGATGATGCTTTTTGCACATCTGTAACTGTTATTTCCACAAAGTTTTTATAACTTAAACAATTTAATAACCCTAATCCTATTTTTTGTGCTGATTTTTTTGCTCTTAAATCATTAGCAATATGATACATATTCCACTCCTTTTGTTCCACTATGAGAAATCATATTTTAAAATTATTGTATCACAAAAATAAATATGATACAATAGTTCCACTATTATTTTAAAAGGAGAATAATTTATGGAAAAAATAATTAATGTATGGCTATCGATTTGGCTCTATGTAATGGTAAGTATTGGGATATATCTTTTAATAAAAGTTTGGAAAAAACGAAAAGTATGGGATAAAATAAATATTTTTTGTACACTTGCAATTGTAGTTTTGGTTCTTCATGTATTAGAAGAATGGGTATTCCCTGGCGGACTTCATTATTCATATAACTTTAGTCATGGTTCGACTGATCTTGCAAGATATCCAATGAACAGACTTACTGATATGATAACGAATTTTGGAGGTGTGATTCTAGGATGTATTATTCTTAAGTTTTGGGGATTTAGAAAACCAGCTGGAATTGCAGTTATGTTATTTTCTGCATTTGAAGTGGTAATTCATATTGTTATTGGTGTCAATTCATTAAATACTTTTGGTAAATATGGAATGCAAATACTTTATTCACCTGGACTAGTTACTTCATTATTTGGATTTTTACCAATTACAATTGGTCTTGCAGTTCACTTATTTAAGAAAGAAAATAAAGCCAATATTAAACAATGGTCAATGGCTGTTGTTGCAATGTTTGGATTTTGTTTTTTATTAATAAATTTACCAGAGATGATTTTAGGCAGTAAAAATAGTCCTTATGCATTTACTAATCGAGGATATTATGAGCAATTTGCAGAAGAATTTGAAAAAGATAATAATTTTACTTATGGTGATTATAGTTATATAATCGATGAAGAATAAATTAGGGGTACGAAAAAATAAGCAAGAGTACTAAAAATTTTTGATAGTATGAAAATTGTATCAAAAATATAACATTATTTTTTTAAAAATAGAATAAACATATTTAGAGTAGGCTTATAAAATAAATTCTAGTAACAATTAGTGAACAAATATATTTTAAATAATGAATATTTTATTTTATGTATATATACAAATTAAATTTAAAAAAATAATTAAACATTTGAAAGCATAGGTTTGATAAAATAAATTATCAAATCTTTTTTTACATAATTTTTCTATTCACAAAGTAAAATTAATCTTATAAAAGCATAATTATATATTTTTATAATTCTTCTTGTTTTATGTTTCACGAACATATTCATTGTTTTTTCATAATATAAATGATATAATTAGACATAATCCCCATAAGTGGATAGTTATTGGAAATAAAAAATAGATATCATTAAATATCAACATATAAATAATAAATCTATTTTAAACAATATTTGACAAAATATTAGAAAACGAAAGAAAAAATTAACAGATGATTAAAAAATACATAAAATTAAAAATATAATAATACACCAAAATATCAATAATAATTTTATATTTTATAGCATTGTTGTATTTTGGTAATAAAGTTACATATTCAAAATAATCAAAAAATTAATTTAAGATTATTTTTTACTAAAATAGTTTTCTGTATGGTATAATAAAAACCATTTAGCCTACAATTATTTTGAGGAGGTTTCGTATGAATGCGGTATTATCAGTAGTAGGAAAAGATACAATAGGTATTTTAGCAAGTGTCGCTAGTAAATGTTCAGAATATAAAGCAAATGTTATTGATGTTTCTCAAACTGTTATTAATGAATATTTTGCAATGTTTATGTTTATTAATATCGATCAACTGACTATTGAATTTAATGATTTTGTTGATGAACTAATTCTATTAGGAAAAAGAAAATGTTTAGAAATTCATGTTATGCATGAAGATATCTTTAATCTAATGCATAAAATTTAAGGTGGTAAATCTATGTATAACAATCGTGAAATTATGGAAACCATCAAAATGATTGAAGAACAAAACCTAGATGTTAGAACCATAACTATGGGCATTTCTTTAATCGATTGTATGGATACGGATATTTATAAATCTTGTGAAAAAATATATAATAAAATTTATAATTACGCCAAAGATTTAGTAAAAACTGGTGAATTTATTTCTAAAAAATATGGTATTCCCATCATTAACAAAAGAGTCGCTGTCACACCCATTTCTATGTTAGTTGGAGTTAGCGGAGGAGATCCTGTACTATACGCTAAAACTTTAGACAAAGTTGCAAATGACATAGGTATTGACTTTATCGGTGGATATTCTGCCTTAGTTCAAAAAGGTTTTGCTCCAGGAGATTTGGAATTAATTAATTCCATTCCTAAAGCTCTAGCTTCTACTTCTAAGCTTTGTTCATCTGTTAATATCGGTTCCACCAGAGCAGGTATTAATTTAGATGCAGTAAAAATAATGGGAAAAATAATCAAAGAAGCTGCTACCCTTACCCAAAATAATGAGTGTATTGGAGCATCTAAGCTTGTAGTTTTTTGTAACGCTGTTGAAGATAATCCCTTTATGGCTGGTGCTTTTCATGGCATAGGTGAAGCCGATGCAGTTATCAATGTTGGTGTGTCAGGTCCAGGTGTAGTTAGAGCTGCAATCGCAAACGCCCCTAAAAATGCTAGTATTACAGAAATAGCCGAAATAATCAAAAAAACAGCATTTAAGGTTACACGTATGGGACAACTTGTAGGGGGTGAAGCATCTAAAATATTGAACAAACCCTTTGGAATTGTTGATTTATCTCTTGCTCCAACCCCTGCGGTTGGGGATTCAGTAGCACATATTTTAGAAGAAATGGGTCTTGAACAATGTGGATGTTGTGGTACCACTGCATGTCTTGCAATTTTAAATGATGCGATTAAAAAAGGTGGTGTAATGGCATCTAGTAGAGTTGGTGGTTTATCAGGAGCCTTTATTCCAGTCAGTGAAGATTCTGGAATGATTGCAGCAGCAGAGGCAGGAACCCTAACTATTGAAAAACTAGAAGCAATGACTGCAGTATGTTCAGTAGGTCTCGATATGATTGTAATCCCTAGTGATACAACTTCCGAAGTAATCGCAGCTCTTATTGCTGATGAAGCAGCCATCGGAATGATTAATAATAAAACTACTGCTGTCAGAGTTATTCCTGCTATCGGAAAAAATGATAATGAACGTTTAAATTTTGGAGGTCTTCTAGGTTATAGTCCAATAATGCCTATTTCTAAACTTAAACCAAATACTTTTATTAATCGAGGTGGACAAATTCCCGCTCCTCTTAATAGTTTAAAAAATTAATACAAGTGATTGCTAAAAAAATACATTTTCTATTTTTTTTAGAAACTGAATTAAAATCATATATAAAAAAGTTAAACTAATCGAAGTGCACACACAAGTAAGACACTTTAAAAACATTAGTCAAAAATATAAGAGTATAAACAATGATGTTTTAAACCATTATTTATACTCTTTTTATTTTAACAACTCGTTTATTTAGCTAGTTTAAAAATTTCAATTATATCTTCTGCGTACAATTTTTGGATGCCTTCTACAGGATTTTTATTATTATCAGTAGCTTTCATCGCCATATCTTCAAAATGTTTGGAAGAAATCGATAATTGAGATAAGCGAGTCGGCATACCGATACTCTCAAAATATTTTTCAACCCGATTAATTCCGACGATTGCCGCTTGTTCATGACTTAAAGTGTTTGATACCCCCATCACATTGTAAGCAAATTTCGCAAACAATGGCGTATTTTTTTGGTAAACATATTTAGCCCAAGCAGGGAATAAAATAGATAAACCTTCCGCATGAGCAACATTATCATACATTCCGCTTAGCTCATGTTCGAGTTTATGAACCGTAAAATAGTATTTCACTCCCACACTAGTTATACCATTATGAGAAAAACTAGAAGCCATCATAAGAGTTGCACGTGAAGGATAGTGATCAGGAGTTTTAATAGCCATTGTACCAGCTTTCATTACAGCTTTCAATAAACCTTCTGCTAAACCACTTGCTAGATCATTATCTGGGGTATCATTAAAGTAACGTTCCATTGTATGCATCATAATATCAACAATACCACATCCAGTTTGACGTTTAGAAACGCTATAAGTAATTTCAGGATTCATAATTGCGAAAATAGGTCTAATTACATCACTATTAAATCCTCTTTTCCATTTACCGATAGGATTTGTAATTACACATGAATTACTCATTTCGGATCCTGCTGCTGAAATTGTTAGAATAACACCTACTGGAATCGTATTGCGAGGTTTTATTTCACCAATACTAAAACGCCACGGATCTTCTGTCGATTTAGCTCCGACTCCAATAAGTTTAGCGGAATCGATAACTGATCCTCCTCCAACTGCTAAAATAAAATCAACTTTTTCTTTTTTACATAGTGCCACCCCTGCACGAACTAATTCAATTTTAGGATTAGGTTCAACACCACTTAACTCTATAAATTCAATCCCTTCTTTATTTAAACTAGCAATAATTCGATCATAAAGACCTAATTCTTTAATTGATGATTGTCCATAATGAAGTAAAACTTTTTGGTATTTTAATTTTTTAATTATTGAGCCTACCTCTTTTTCACGATTTTTACCAAAATAAACTTTTGTAGGAGTATAATATTCGAAATTAATCATTTAATTTACCTCTTTTCTTACATTACCCTCTACGAATTGTTTTGATAATAACTGGAACTACGGGAAAATCACTGAATCCATAGCCAATGTTCATAGTAGGTACCTCACTAATTTCTAACACCACTTGATTACTTTCATCATCTATTGTCTTCCCAAATGCAGCATATTCACCATTCAAATGTGGAGCATCTGCTGAACAAATGAAAAATTGTGAAGAAGCAGAGTTTTTATCACTCGTACGAGCCATTGAAATAACTCCTAATTGATGTGCTAAATTATTTTCTACACCATTACTTTCAAATTCACCTTTAATACATTCTACTTCTTCTTTATCAAATAATGATGTTTCATCTATGTAATACCCACCGGTTTGAATCATAAAATTAGCAATAACACGATGAAAACATACACCATCAAAAAATTTTTGATCAACTAACTTTAAAAAATTTTTTACTGTGATAGGAGCAATTTGTGGGTATAATTCTAATGTGATTTTACGTTCATCTTCTAATGTAATAACAATAATTGGATTTTCCATTTCTTCATTTCCTCCATTTTGATTTTGATTATTTTGTTCATCTTCTAAGTTTTCATTTTGTCCAATACATCCGCTTAAGATAAACAATAGTGCCATAAATACTATTACGAAAGTTTTTTTCATCATTCAACACTTACAACATCATATCCAGCATCTTTTACCGCATTTGACAAAATTTCATCGCTGACTTCAGCATCTAGTATCACAATTGCGGTTTTATCTGATAAATTAACTATTACAGATACGACACCTTCTATTTTATTTAAAGCATCTTCAACATGTTTTTGACAATGTTTACACATCATACCTTCAATTTTTAATGTTTTTTTCATATTTTTTTACCTCTTTTCTTTTTTTTACCAGTCTTATGTTTTATTGTCTTTAATCTTAGAGAATTTAAAACTACACAAATAGAACTAAGACTCATCATTAGTGATCCAATCATTGGAGTAATAATAATTCCCAAAGGAACAAGTACTCCTGCTGCCACTGGAATACAAATGGCATTATAGAAAAATGCCCAAAAAAGATTAATTTTTATAATATCAATCGTCTTTTTGCTTAAATTAATTGCTTCAACAATATGCATTAAATCTTGTCCAATTATTACAATATCAGCACTGTCGATAGCAATATCGGTACCATCACCAATTGCCATTCCTACATCAGCAGCTGTAAGTGCAACAGCATCATTAATTCCATCTCCCACCATTAAAACTTTACCATTTTTACGTAAAGATTCTACAACATTTTGTTTATCTTCTGGCATCGCTTCCGCATAGCATTCATCAATACCTAAGTTATTAGCTAGTGCTGTTACAACATTCTTATTATCTCCACTTAAAAGGACCGTTTTCAAGTTCATTTCTTGTAAAGTTTTAATAAGCTGAGCACTTTGCTCTTTTACTTCATCATTAAATGTAACAATTCCTAATAACTCTTGATTACAAGCAACCATTATTTTGGTAAAATCTTCACTACTTTCAGATATTACTATTCCATTATCCAATAATAATTTAGGATTACCAACATAGTATTTATTATTCCCTAAAGTAGCAATTATTCCTAAACCTGGTTTTTCAATTATAGTATCAAATTCGTAAATTTTGGTAACGTCTTTTCGGACTTTATCACAAAAACTACTCGCTAATGGATGATTACTACTTTGTTCAACACTGTAAGTTATGTTAATTAATTCTTGATAACCCATTTTAAATGTTTTAATATTTCTAACGGTTAGCATTCCTTTTGTTAACGTTCCGGTTTTATCAAAAACAATGTTTTTTACATCTTTTAAAATTTCTAAACAAGTACTATTGCGAATTAATATTCCATTGCTAGCGGCAGTACCTGAAGCTACCATAACTCCTAAAGGTGTCGCAAGTCCCAAAGCACAAGGACAAGAAATTACTAAAACGGAAATGGCATGTTCAAATATCTTAGAACTATCAATAAATGCCCAAATAATAGCAGTTAAAGCGGCAATTCCTATTACTACAGGTACAAATATTCGTGCTACTTTATCTACAATTTTCGATATAGGCATCTTAGAATTACTTGCTTCTTCAACTAATTTAATAATTTTAGAAATTGAACTATCTTCATAAGTATGTGTAACTTCAATTACAATCGTACCCGAAATATTTAAGGTGCCTGCTAAAACACTGTCTCCAAGTTTTTTATATAATGGTATACTTTCTCCTGTCAAACTTGCTGAATTAATACTTGTTTCCCCTTCTACTACTATTCCATCTAGTGGTATTTGCATTCCTGGTTTAATCATTACGTATGCTTTTTCTAAAACTTTTTCTATTGGAGTTATAACATAATCATTATTTTTTTTGACTAAAACTTCTGAGGGAGTTAAATTAATCAATTTAGCAATTGCATCAGTAGTTTTCTTTTTAGATGAACTTTCAAAATATTTTCCTATTGATACAAAAGTTAAAATTGACCCTGCAGATTCAAAATAATATTGTTCATATGTTTTATTTACTAATTCAAAATCTTTGTTTATCCATCCCACCAAAGACTCAACAATAGTCACAATACCATAGATTAAGCTTGCAATTGCGCCAATCGCAATCAATGAGTCCATATTGGGATTACATTTTATTAAATGTTTAAAACCTCTTATAAAGTAACCAAAATTCAAAATAATAATTGGAATTACTAGTATTAATTGAATCAATCCTAAATAAAAACTACTTGATAATCTCATATATGTAGGATGATGTAGAAATTTTGGAATTGGTAACCCTATCATATGTCCCATTGAAACATACATTAAAATAATCAAAATAATAACAGATATAATAAGTTTGATTTTTTTATTACTAATTTCTTTAACCTTTTCTTCTTTTTTCGTTAAAGAAGCTCCATAACCGATTTCTTTTACTTTTTGGATTATTAACTGAATATTACAAAAATCTTCATTATATTCAACAATCATCGTATTAGTCACTAAACTAACTGTACAATGTAAAACTCCGGGCATTTTACTAATAACTCGTTCAATAAAAGCACTACATGCACTACAAGTCATACCAGTAATATAAAATTTTTTATTAGTTATTTTATTCATACAAACTTCACCTATTAAGAGTTTACCATATTTTTTTAAAAAATAAATAAAAAATGCACAAAAAAGGGGAAATTTTCCCCTTATTACTTTTTAAATGATTTTATTAATAATGTGTTATTTTCTAAAAAAGAACCATCATAATTAGTAATAGGTAAAACAGAACTTACTCCAGCATATTGAATAGCTTCTAATAAAGCGGCATCTAATGATTCGCCATAATCAAAATTTATACGCATATCTATGGTAGTATTTTCATAAAAATTAGTAGTATACCACTTAATTATGATATTTAGTTCATTTTGAGAAGTAATATTAAAATCATATTGATATCCATCATATTCAAAAAACATTTCTTGATAAATATCATATTCTCCATAAGCAACAAAATCAGTATATGTTGTTGCTACAAACTTACTACCATAAAAATCATCATTGGTAAATAAATAATTATGATTTAACAGTTCATTACCTGAGGCTATTGTTCCTCCACTTGTTACATCAACAACATACCACATATTGTTAATACACACTTTATTCCAAGCATGAGCATATGACTTATCAATCGTATATCCTCTAACTCTAATTGCTTCAATACCTTCAATTCGACATAATAATACAAATGCTTTAGCAAGTCCATCACAAACTGCTCTTTGATCTAAGAATACACCTTCTAGATATAATCCACGATATTTCCGTAAATTATCAACATCTTCACTAATATAATCTTTTAGTCTTTTATCATAAGTAATATTAATCACTAACCAATCATATATTGCATGAACTTTTTCATAATCCGTCATATTATTTGATATAATATTTCTTAAAATATATTTAGCTTCCTCATAGATTTTCTTAGTATCATTAATTTGATCTATATCATTATCAAAAAGAGGTTTATAACCCCGTTCAACTACATAATATAATTGTTCGGAGTTAGAAACTTTATAACTATTTGTAAGTTTTTCAATTGCAAAATCATTAAAAGCTGGACTACGGCCATTTTCTAAAATATTTTCTACGTTTTCTAATTGGTAGTAAAGGTCTGTTAAAGAAGCCTTTGTTGTAGCCTCTTCTTCAATTTCTAAACTAACAAACAAAGAGTTTCCTTTACGATAACTCTTAATTTCTACAATGGAATCCAACATTACATCCTCTAATGCTTTTTTTAAAATACTTTGAGTATTATCCATTTCATAATTAATAATTAATTCTGTCTCTTTTGTTATTTGATGAAAAACCATATATTCTAAATAATCTACTAAATCTTGATAATTATTGATAACATTAGGAAACTCATTATCAATTAAATTATCTAGAAATCCTAAATCAACATTCTTTATTTTTTCAAAACGACCATATAATTTAATACTTTCTTCTGGCATACGATGAAAGGTGTATACTTCTTGAAATAAATGGTCTTTATACCATACAATTATTTCCCCATCTTTCATATTTTCAAAACTAATAATCGGTGCTGTAATTAATTCTCCAGGAACGCCTTTTAATGTCTCAAATTCGATCCCTTCAACATTGCTAAAAGTAATCGTTGAATACCAAATACCAGTTAATTCAACATTATAAGCAGGCATTGTTTCATTACTAAATAAAACACCTTGATAAAACCAGCCAACAAACTCATATCCTTCCCTGATTGGTATTTCAAATTCCGCAAGTTTAGCACCATATTCATAAGTTAAAGGCTCAATAACTGTCTCTGAATTCGTTCTAAACGTAATCGTATAGCGATTAATAGTATATATTGCTTTATATATTTCATCTTTCGTAACTAAATCAAAACTAGCATTGTTATCCCAACCAATAAAAGTGTAACCTTCTTTTAAAGGCACATTAGGTTCTTCTACCTTATTGCCACGTAAAACTTCTTTTTTTATAATGGTACCATCAATATCAAAGGTAATAGTGACATATGCTTCACTATTAATTTTAAATACTGTTTTATATATATACATTCCTCCAAATAAGGAAATTAAGATTATTAATAAAGCTATTATTTTTTTCAAAATATCACCTCTTTGTATTTTAAATTTTATCATAAAACCTCCTTTTTAACAAACGTTTTATAAATTAAAAATTACTCTAAAGCATAAGTTTTTTTAACAATCTTAAATAACCATTTTTTAGGAATAATTCTAGAAACTAAATAAAAAATTTTATTTTTTACTCCTACCACTACTAATATTTTAGGCCGTTCTTTAACTAACTCTCGATAAACAACTTTAGCAACTTTTTCAGGTCTCATACCTTTTTGCTCCATTTTTTCTAAACTTTTTACCGCATTGCTGAGTCTACCATATTCTGAGGCATGACTATTATTAATTCTTCTTTTAAAAGTAAAAGCGGTTTTTGTCCCTCCTGGTAAAACACTTGTCACATAAATATTTTGTTGATTAAATTCTAAATTAGCTGTAAAAGCTAAGGTATCAACTGCGGCCTTACTTGAAGAATAGAAAGTATCATATGCAATCGGAATACTAGAGCCTAAAGAACTAATAATAATAATTCTTCCTTTTTTATGATTCTTCATAAACGGAATAACGCTTTTAATACTTTCAACAATACTAAAAAAATTTACTTCAAATAAATACCGATACTCATTTTTTTTCGTATATTCAAATGGTATTGCCATACTACAACCAGCACTATAAATTAATACCGCTATATGTTCTTCTTTTTTACCAATTTCTGTAATAGTTTTCCGCAAATTATCATCATTAATAACGTCACAAATATGGTTCTTAACTCGGGGATTTAAACTAGCATGTCTAGATATTTGGTGAACGATATAGTTTTTATTAAGTAATAAATCAACAATACTATCTCCTATGCCACTTGAACCTCCTATAACAATTGCTACTTCTTTGGTTTTAATTTCCATTATAAATCACCTCAATTTTATTTTTTACCAAATAAGGAAAAATATGAATATAAAATAAAAAATCTACTCAAAATCATCATTTTAAGTAGATTTCTTTTAAATAACTTCTTTAATCTTAAATTTTTTTCTAAACAAATTAAATAAATTATATCCCTCTAAGCTAATAAAGAATGTCCCAAAATTTTGACAAACAGAAAGGATTAATGGATATAGTTTACCAGTATAATTATATAAAATTTCGAGGATTGGATTATTAGAATAATTTGCTAAAAACATATAATTAGTACCTAAATAATAATTAGCAATATAAGAAATACCGCAAAAAATACTCGTAATTAAAATATATCCTAACCAATCTCTAAGTTGAGGATTTATTAACTTATGATAAACAATAAAGAATCCCATATAAATCATTATTATATGATAAAACATACTATGGAAAGTAATAAAGTGAAAAGCAGGGTAACGACCAATAGAAGTTGTTGGAAAAACTAAATAAACAATTCCTCCAATTATTCCCCCATAAAAAATAAATGTTAAAGCTAATTGCTGAAGTTGACCTTTAGCAAAACCTGCAAATAAACTTAAAGGAATGAATAAACTACAAAACCATAAAGGTAAATAATTATACCAATTGGCATATCTACCTACTTCAATTCCCCAAATTGTTTTAATTATTTCCATTATTAGAATAATTATTGATATTATTTTAACTACTTTTAGGGGATTATTTATTTTATTTTTAATTGTCTTGAAAATTAAAAAACTTAATACTAATAAACATAGTCCAATAATTAGTAAATGTTCTAAAGAAAATAGCCCTGCAGCAGGATATTCTCCAGATTCAGCAAAAAACTTCATTAACTCACCTAGCATAATTAAATTGTATTTTAATTACACATCTCCTTTAATTAAATATATAGTCTTTTTAATCAACATTTTTTACCGAGTTACAACAATGCGACAATTTAGATAACTAAAATTAAATAAACTTTTAAAATTTACCTTCTTTATATCATCCTTGAAATGCTATCACATCTTTTTTACTATATGGAAAATATCAAACATAATATTTTCACTCATCTCAACTTTTGTAAAACTATTGTATAACTCAAACATAATATGATTAATCAAAAAAACAAATTAATAAAAAACTAAACTAGTAATTTAATTCATTTTTTTATCAAAAATTTCCTATATTTTATCAATAATTATATCAGCAATTAATACTTAAAAACTTAATAATCCTAAGACTTAAAGTATTTCAAGAAGTTTGATAACAAACTTATAATTAGATTCCATTTATATTTTTTTAAATATAATATTCCCTCATCTATTCATTTTTATAATTATTTAACCGCAATATTTTCTTCTATTTTAATAGTAAAAATACTTTTTTTATGACTTTTTTTCTTATAAAACCCTTCTTACAGCAGATGAATGTTATTTTTCTTCATCAACTCTATTTCATCTTCTGGCCAAACTGATGCTTGTACTTCTCCGATGTGGGCTTTTTTCAAAAAGAACATGCACATTCTTGATTGTCCAATTCCCCCACCGATTGTAAGAGGTAATTTTTCATTTAAAATATCTTGAGAATAAGGGGATAAAAGTTTATATTGTTCATTTTTATATTCAATTTGTTTAACTAAAGATTCCTTATTTACTCTTATTCCCATTGAAGAAATTTCTAAAGAAATTCCTAGTTCATCATACCAAAGTAAAATATCACCATTTAAATTCCAATCATCATAATCACTTGCCCGACCATCATGTGGAAGTCCATTAGTAAGGGGCCAACCTATTTGATAAATGAATACCGCTTTATATTTTTCAGCAATTGCATCTTCACGTTCTTTAGTTGTTTTATTAGGATATATTTTTTCCAATTCACTAGTTGAAATAAATGTAATATCATCAGGTAAAGTAATTTTCAAAATAGGATATGCTTCCAAAACAACATCTTTAGTTGCTAATAACGCTTTATATATTTTTCGTACTACTTCTTTTAAATAATTCAAATTACGATCTTCAACCTTGATAATTTTTTCCCAATCCCATTGATCAACGTAAAGAGAGTGAATATTATCTAATTCTTCAAATGGGCGAATTGCATTCATATCTGTATATAAACCATATTCTTCCTCAAAATGATATTTAGCTAACGCATTACGTTTCCATTTAGCTAAAGATTGAACAATTTCTAAATTACGATTTTGTAAATCTATTGCGTTAAAGGTTACTGCCTTTTCAAATCCATTTAAATTATCATTTAAGCCAGTCTCTGGCTCTACAAATAGAGGAGCCGAAACCCTAATTAATTTCAATTGTTCTTGTAATCGTAATTCAAAAGTATCTTTAACAAGTTTAATTGCAATCTCTGTGTCAATTAAATTTAAAAGTGATTGATAATTGTCTTTTACTAATACTCTACGCATAATTATGCCTCCAATAACGCATTTATTATAGCAC
>CAYLLO010000037.1:0-12509 GCA_964384805.1 uncultured Staphylococcaceae bacterium
CAGTTGGTAGAGCAACTGACTCTTAATCAGTGGGTCCAGGGTTCGAGTCCCTGAGAGTGTACCATTTTAGAAAGTGAACACCTTTTTAGGTGTTTTTTTTATTTACTTAATTAATATTATATAACACATTTTTTTAAAAAACCTACAAAAAAATAATTTTTTTGTGTAAATTTTAAAAAAAGATACCACAATTATATTGCTTTATTATGATATCTTTTTATTATAAATTATTATTTAGCACTTCAATTATTTACTCATTTTCTAAAATCGAAACCACTTCGCAAATATACATTTTATGATATGAGTGATCTTGATAACACTTATCAATGTCTTTATCTATGAACAATTCAGGTTTAATATCATCTTCATAAATTTTCTTACATATAATAGTGAATTTTGCTTCTTCATAAACAGTAACATTATTGATTTCAACAGGATGAAAATTACACTCTTTATCTTTATTTACTTCACGACCTGATTTTGTACCATAATAAGTTAAAGCATCACGATATTTTTCATTAAAAAACGATAAAGCAAAATAATCATTTGATTCCGTAAACTTATACGTATAGCGAGAAGGACGAACAAAAATAAATGCCACTTCTTTTTTCCAAAGATATCCTAAACCTCCCCATGCTACCGTCATCGCATTGTGATTTTCTAATTTCCCTACAGATAGTAAGGCCCAATCATCTTTAAATTTACGATAACAATCATCAAATTTTTTGTGTTCAACTGGTTTAAATTTCATTAAATCACCAACCTCCTTTCCATCAACAATTCTTTTGATAAATAAAAACCCTTCTTCTTTAATTGGATAAATAATTGATGAAGCATAGGAAAAAACCACTGATACAGGCAATTCATTTTGAGTTTTACCACTATTACGTTTATTTACTCGTTGTGCACAAATATTAGTAGGGGTATCAAAATAGTAAGCACCCATTTTTACTTCAACTCCTAATTTTTTTACTTCCGTAACAAATCGTTTTCGAACTTTAGGAGTAATATTCGTTGCGTCAAAAATTACATCGAAATTTTGTTTTAAAGCCTCAGCACATTCTTTATATACTTCGGGCCAAATAGCAGATTCTGGCCAATCAGGATTGTTATTTCTTATAGCATCAGTCGAAATAACATTGCAATTTAAAGTTTTAGAAAGTTCTAAAGCATATGTACTTTTTCCACTACCAGGGATTCCTATTAACATATGAATCATTTTTACTACCTCTTACCATTTAATTTCTAATCGTTTATTGGTTTTTTTATTGTTGTCAAAGCTCTTTTTAGAATGTTCAGTTAAGAGTTTTCCTTTGTTTTTTCTACTTTTAACATTTTCCTTTTGAGGAAGTTTTTTTTCTTTTTGATTAATTTTTGAAATTTTAGTCTTATTGTCTTTCTTACTGTTTGTTTTCTTTTTACCAGTAGATATTTCAACGTTAATTTCGCGTCCATTATACATACAACTATTTAATAATTTTAAAAGAACATCAACTTTATTGGTTGGAATTTCAAAAAAAGAATAAGTATTCATAATATCAATTCCCACAATTTTAGCTGATTCGATAAAGTGATTTTGCGTAATTAAATCTACAAGTTCAGCTTTATTAAGGTGATCAATACGTCCTAAATTAATAAATACTCTGGTATAACCATCTAATGTATCAGTTTTTTTAGTTTTTGTCACACTTAAATCTAACCCTGCATCTTTAAAACGCGAATCCGTTTCAATTAATTGTTTCAAAAACGCAGCTCCTATCATTTCTGGTTCAAATGGATAACCTTCTTCTGATAAAGACATATAAATATAATTCAAATACTCCATTAGATTGTTATCTTTATTATTATTTATTAATTCTTTTAAAATATGCTTAACTTTCGCATCTTTAGCTTGAGCATAAGATGGGGGAGCTATTTGAGTAATTGAAGTTTTTAATTCTCTTGAAAAGGACTTAATACGAGATAATTCTTTCTTAACAACAAATGAATATGCAGTTCCTGTTCTACCAGCTCTGGCTGTACGACCAATACGATGAACATAATATTCAAGATCATCAGGAATATCATAATTAAATACCACATCAATTCCACTAATATCCAAACCACGTGCTGCAACATCAGTCGCAATCAAAATGCGAATCAGTCCATTTCGAAACATATCCATTACTTTATCTCGACTAAATTGTTTCATATCACCATGTAAACATTCAACTTGATAACCTCTACTAGTAAGCGAAACACTCACCTCATCAACTTTCCGTTTTGTACGACAAAATACTAGGGCCTGCTTAAAATTATAAGTATCAATCATTCGAGATAAACAATCAATTTTGCTACTTTCAGCCAATTCGACATAGTATTGATCAATTTCTGGTAAAGTTGTATCTTTATATGTTGTTTTTACCACAACTGCATTATGTTGATAATTGTCCGTTATTCTTTTAATTTCTTCTGGCATAGTGGCAGAAAAAAGTACAGTTTGATGAGGATATTTAACATTTTCTAAAATAACATCCAAATCTTCGCGAAATCCCATATTAAGCATTTCATCTGCTTCATCTAAAACTAACATTTTTATTTTTTTTATTTTAATTGTTTTTCGACGTAAATGATCTATTATTCTCCCAGGCGTACCACAAATTATTTGAGGTTTACGTCTCAAATTCATTATCTGTTTTTCAATATCTTGACCACCATAAACAGTACAAACTCTTAATCCACTAGTAAATTTAGCCAATTTTTGAAACTCTCCAGATACTTGCATAGCAAGTTCTCTTGTAGGACATAAAACTAATACTTGAACATCAGGATTATCAATATCGACAATATTAATTCCCGGTATTGCAAAACAACATGTTTTACCTGTTCCAGTTGGTGCTTGAGCAATAATATCACGACCTTCTAAAACAACTGGTAAAGCAGCTTTTTGAATAGGCGTCATTTCAATATATCCAATATCTGTTATAGCTTTTTTTATACTTTCTTTTACATTTAAATCTTTAAATTTTAATTCTAATTCTTCCATATTATTTCCTTTTTATGCAGTTAATAAATCTTCAATATTAAATACTTTGGTCGCAAGTTTATCAACAAAATCCCGTTCATGGGATACAAAGATAACTGTACCTGGATATTTTTGTAAACTTTCAAGTAAAGATTCTTTTGCTGAAGCATCTAAATGATTGGTTGGCTCATCAAGAATCAATACATTAGCTTTTTTAAGCATTACTAAGCAAAGTTTAACTTTCGATTGTTCTCCACCAGATAAAGTTTCCAAAGGTTGTAATGCAAGGCCTCCAGTAATTGCACATCTAGCTAAAACACTTCTTATTTCTTTTTCACTCATTTGAGGATAGAGATTAGATATCAGCTGCATTGGGGTCTCTTTAGGATTATCCCAATTATGATCTTGTTCATAGTAAGCAATCTTCACATCCTCTACAAAACTAAATGTTCCATCTATTGGTTTTAGCTCTCCGATTAAAGTTTTTAATAAGGTAGTTTTTCCTATTCCATTAAAACCACCAATAGCTAGCTTAGTGCCACTTTTAATTTCGAATGACATTGGTGGTAATAGTGAGGCATAGTACCCAATTTCTAAGTTTTTAACTTCTAAAAACTTATGGGAGCTAATACTCTGATAGTTAAAATTCAAATAAATCTTGGTATTACTATTTTTAGGTTTTTCTAATACTTCCATTTTATCAAGTTTCTTTTGACGACTTTTAGCCATATTAGCTGTGGAAGCTCTAGCTTTATTCTTTTGAATATATTCTTCCAACTTTGCTCGTTCTTTTTGATTACTCGTATATTGGCGTTCATAATTTTCCATCATCATGGCTTTTTTAATTAAATAATCTTGATAATTACCACGATATCTAGTAATTTTTCCAAATTCGATGTCAAAAATAACATTTACTACATCATTTAAAAATTCTTGGTTATGTGAAACAATTAAAAAAGTCCCTTTATACTCTTTTAAATACTTTACTAGCCAATCAACATGATTAGTATCTAAAAAGTTAGTTGGTTCATCAAGAATAATTAAATCTGGATTTTCAAGTAATAGCTTTGCTAAAATAACTTTTATTTTTTGCCCCCCAGATAGATTTCCAAGTGGAGTATTCATTCCATAATTTGTTACTCCTAATCCACTTGCTACACGCATAATATTGGATTCCATTGCATAAAAATCAGCACGTTCGAGTTCTTCACGAATTGAGGTAGCCTTATTAACTAGTTTTGTTAGAGCATCCTTGTCAATTTCATTAGCCATTTCCCAATTTACCTTTTCTAATTTTTCAGCTGAGTCCAAAACACCTTTAAAAGCACTTTTTAAGTAAGTCATAATAGTCATTTTTTTATCAACTTTTAGATATTGATCTAAGTATCCAACTTTAATATTTTTATCGAAAATAATCTCACCAGAATCTGGAATAACTTTTTGCCCTAAAATTTCAATTAGTGTCGATTTCCCTACACCATTTTGTCCAACAATTCCAATTTTATCATTTTTAAACACTCGAAAAGAAGCATTAGAATATAGTGTTTTTTTATCATAGGTCATTGATAAATTTTTAACTGTTAACAGCATTTTAATCCTCCTTTTTAGTAAATCGCCTTATTATATCATATTTTATAAAAAAATGCATTTAAAATAAAATATGATATTTCCAATTTTAGAAATATCATATTAGTTTTTTAAGATTTTAAAGTTACAGTAATTGTTTCAATCTGACCACTTGTTCTAGAATAGTATTCAATATCAACAACATCTCCAACTTGGAAATCGACTAATGAGTTTAATTTAGCATTAATAACATATGTTCTTGTAGCTTTTACTCCACCAACACTTAAAATAATATCATGAGCTTTAATACCACTATTGTACAAAGTAGTTCCTTCACTAATTTCAGTTACATAAATACCATAGCGCGTCTCACCATTATAAATGTCAGGAATTGATAAATATTCTCCGCCACTATTTTCAATAGCGTAATCAGTTAAACTACGAACTTCTAATCCTAAAACACCAAGTTTAGCTCGAACAATTTCTTTACCAACTTCAAGGTATTCTTCTACTAATAAACTAACAACATTTGAAGGAATAGCAAATCCCATACCTTCAATTTCATCAGAAACAAGTTTTAAGGTATTAATTCCTACTAATTCACCATAAATGTTAAACAATCCACCACCACTATTTCCTGGATTAATGGCCACATCATGTTGAATATAAGCCAAAAAGAAATCATCGATTTCATCCCCATCTGTATCACTTGCAATATATCTAGTTTCACCACTTACAATACCAAAAGTAGCTGAACCATAATAATCATATCCATCTGGATTACCTATCGCAATTACAAAGTCCCCCTTTTGAAGTGTAGTGCTATCAGCTATTTCTACTGGTTGAATATATTTGGTGTGTTCAAAAGTTATAACTGCAATATCAACTTTTTGGTCATAGCCAACTATCGTTGCTGGTAATTCTAAATCTTCAGCCCCTAAATAAGCGTAAATATTATATTTTTGATTTCCTTTAGCATCTTCATTTAAAACTACATGTCGATTGGTTATTACATAATACTTATATGCCGTAACAATACCATCTTTTTTTATTTCTTCACGTTTATAGATTACTCCACTACCTAAAGAATTATTAACTTCCGTTGTTGAAACATTAGGTCCAAAACCACTAGTTACTATTTCTTTACAAGTAACACCAATAACAGCATTTTCAACTTTATTGATAGTTTCAACAACTGCACTTTGTAAATCTTCAACTTTGATACTTTCATACTCAACTACTTTATTTGTAATTTCATTAGTGACATTAGTACTAACATTAGTAGTATTTCCAATATGTCCACTAACCATAAAAAATAACATTAAACAACAAACTACAATAATTGTAACTGGTAAAAAGATGTATGACTTATTCTTCATTTTTTTCACTCTCCATTTTTTTAACAATTGGTGCTGCGAACCAGAATTCACTACCTAAACCAACTTCACTATTAACACCATATTCAAAATTATGTCCTTCAAGAACTCCTTTAACAATTGATAATCCTAATCCGGAACCACCGATTCCACGATTATGATGATTTTTATTAACCTTATAATACCTATTCCAGATATCATCAATATGATCTTTTTCAATTCCTACACCATGATCAATAAAAGATACCTTTACAATATTTTTCTCTACTACCTGCCTTACTATAACTTGTTTATCATCTCCACAATAGTTTACCGCATTATTTAGAAAATTGTAAATAGCAATTTCTATCTTCGTTTGGTCAGCATTAATAATAACATCTTCATCCTTTTCAAATGAAACACTACATCCTACTTGGGTTAACAATTTAGCGTTACGCTCAATAATCTTTTCTATACTTTCTGTTAAATTATACTCTTCTTTTATATAAGTAGCAGTATCACTTTGCATTTTCGTTAAATCTAACATATCATTAACTAAAGTAGTTAATCGTTTAGCTTCATCAATGATTATTTGTAAATTTTCTTTAGTCATTTCACTTGGATAATCTTGCATCATTTCACTATATCCAGCAATAAGTGTTAATGGCGTTCTTAAATCATGACTAACATTTGCGATTAACTCTTTTTGATATCGATCAAGTTTTCCAAGTTCAGACGATGCATAGTTTAAAGTATCGGCTAATTCTTTTATTTCAGTATAATCATAAGCCTCAAACCTTGTATCATATTTACCTTTAGCCAAAACTCTTGCTGCTTTATTCAAAGAGGCAATTGGTTTAGATACATTACGTGATACAATAGTTGCAAAAATTGCTGTTAAAATAATTATTACAATTGAAATGATATAAAACTGTCGACGCCACACTTGAACAATAGAATCAATAGGTACAATCCGAGAAATTAAAACTAGTAAAACTTCAGAATTATCCTGTAAATAAATTATCTTAGAAAAAGTAAAAGTTGATTCTGATTCAATAAAATTTTCAGATAAATTAGAATTTTCAATATTATTCCATAAACTAGCAATAGTAATAGGGGGGATAGTTATTCCATAAAGATTAGTAAATAACCCTTCAGGATTCTTTTTAATTAACCAAATATTCATTTCGTTATCTGATTCTAAATCTCTAAATATACTACGTAGATCAGCAACATCTTCCTCAATAGTAAATTGATTATATCCTTTTAAATCTTCTTCCACTAAATTAGCAACATCGTAACAATTTTGTTTACGAGAATCAGCATAAAATGAATCCAATACCGCAACTTCTAAAATCCAAAAGATTAAAACGATTAAGAAAGCAAATGTAATAAAATAAAGAAAGATTTTTAAAGTTAGCGAAATATGATTATTTATCAAAACGGTAACCTACCCCTCTTAATGTCACAATATGTTTACCATATTCACCTAATTTACGTCTCAATAATTTCATATGAGTATCTAGAGTTCGATCATCACCAAAAAAATTATATCCCCATACTTTAGAGAGTAAATCTTCTCTTTTAACGGCCATATTTTCATTTTTTATCAAATAAATTAATAAATCATATTCTTTAGGTGTCATTTCTAGACGTTTATTATCAATAGTAACAATTCGAGCATTTAAATCAATTTTTAAATCTCCACATACATACGAATTAGTTGCTATAGGAATTATATTAGCACGATAACGATTTAAAATGGCATTAACCCTCATCATTAATTCTTTAGGAGAAAAAGGCTTAACAACATAATCATCAATTCCTAAATCAAATCCATGTAATCGATCATACTCTTCTCCTCTTGCTGATAACATTAAGATAGGAATATTTTTAGTTTTTCTAATTTCTTTAACAGCTGAAAATCCATCAAGTTCTGGCATCATTACATCAATTATTACAATATCAAAATCTTCTGTTTCACATTTTTTAATTGCTTCTAATCCATTAGTTGCCTCGCTAACTTGATAACCTTCAAAAGTTGCATATTTTTTAATTAATTCACGAATATTTATTTCATCATCTACAATTAACAATTTATCCATAATAATTATCTCCTTATAATGATTATACCATACTTTTTACAAATTAGCGTGATATTAAAGTGAAAATTATATGAACTAAAATGTTTTTTTATGAATTTTATCCTTTTAAATAAAACTTATGATATAATATAGCATATGCTCCTATAGTTTAGTGGCAAAACGCAGCAATGGTAATGCTGAAATGCTAGTTCGATTCTGGCTAGGAGCACCAGTATAGTAAAGAGGTGATAAAATGAAACCTTTAGCTTATGCTATGCGTCCCACTCATTATGATGAAATTGTTGGACAAGATCATTTAGTCGGGACCAATGGGGTTTTGCGAAAAATGATTGAATCTAATCACTTATTTTCTTTCATATTATATGGTGAACCTGGTTGTGGTAAAACTACTATTGCTGAAGCAACAAGAAAAATGGTTAATATCCCTTCTTTTCATTTTAATGCTTCAACTGATTCAAAAGATACCCTAAAACAAATTGTAAATGATGCTAGATTTAATAAAGATACCATCATTGTTATAGATGAAATTCATCGTATGAAAAAAGACATTCAAGATTTTTTACTTCCTTTTGTTGAAGATGGAACCTTAATTATGATTGGCCTTACAACTGTTAATCCATATCATTCAGTTAATCCTGCTATTCGTTCACGTTGTCATATTTTTAAATTAAATGAATTAACAGCCAAAGATATGAACACTATTTTACATCGTGCTTACGAAAATATGCATCTATCTATCAAAATTGATGATGAAGTATATGATTATTTAGTAGGTATTTCTGGCCATGAAATTCGTTCTTTAATCAATAATTTTGAAATGGTTGTCTCATTATATCCTAATGAAAACATTACTTTAGAAAAAGCAACAGCCTCTATGATTAAAGCTAGTGTTTCAATTGATGCTAATCAAGATAGTTACTATGACACTTTAAGTGGATTACAAAAATCAATTAGAGGTAGTGATGTAGATGCCGCTTTACATTATCTTGCGAAACTAATTATTGCTGATGACTTACAAAGTCTGTCACGACGCCTTTTAGCTATTGCCTATGAAGATATTGGTCTAGCTAATCCTACCATTGGTCCACGAGTGAAAGCGGCGGTTGATGCAGCTAGAGAACTCGGGAATCCAGAAGCAAGACTTCCACTTTCCGTCATTGTTATCGAAATGGCTTTATCTCCTAAATCTAATTCTGCATATTTAGCTATTGCCAAAGCTATGGAAGATATTGAAAATGGACAAGGTGGAACCTTACCATTGCATTTAAAAAATACATATTCCTTTAATCCTCATCAAGAACCATATAAATATCCCCATGACTATCCCAACGCTTGGGTAAAACAGCAGTATTTACCAGACACTTTAAAGGATCGCAAATACTATACTCCTAAAGATTCTTCAAAAATAGAAAGTAGTCTTAAAGAACGATATTTACAAATTGAAAAATGGAAAAAATAATTTAAATAAAAAACATCCAAGTTAGTATGAACATTATTTTGTCAACTTGGATGTTATTTTTTTATTCAGTATAGTTATGAATAACTTCTACTGATTCTAAAATTTCTTTATTACCTTCAAAATATCGTCCTGTAATTTCAACCCATCCATTAGCATCACCACGATAACCAATAATAGATAGTCCTGTTGCACCTGCAAAAGCATTTTCTTCAAATTTTTTCATACTGGTAGGTAAAATAACCTTTTCAACTGTTATTAATCCACTAAGGGCTCCATATGACAACTTTTTAGCTCCATCTAAAATTTCAATTGTTTTTAGAGCATTAGGAAGATAATATGTTTTAGTAGTACTCTCACTTACTTTTTGATTTATTGGAGTTGTAAATTCAGTGTATACATTGTTAAACACATATCCTAAAACTTCGCTATCCTTACTTGTATCATCTCCGCTACCAACAAATGGTAAACTTATTTTATTTAAGGATGTCATTCCCGCAAATGCAGCTTTACCTATAGATTTAACTGTATCTGGAACTACTAATTCATCAATACTTGAACAATGATAAAAAGCATATTCTCCGATTTTTCTAACTGAACTTGGTATTGTAATACTTCGCAAAGCGGTACACTCATAAAAGGTATTAACTGGTATTTCTTGTAGAGAACTAACACCATCAAATACTACTTCAGTAAGTGCTACGCATTTCGCAAAAACTCGCTTACCTAAAATTTGAACACTTGACGGAATAACTACTTTAGTAATCTTACTATTGTTTTCAAATGTTCCATCAATAATTTTAATAATTGGTTTTTCCTTCCAAACAGCAGGAACAATTACTTCAGTATCTTCTCCCTTATAATTTCCTACCGCATAACCATTCAATAGTTGTCCATTATTATCTTGTAACTCATAAATCGTAAAACCCAATGAATAAGGGTACTCATTTTCATCATCTTGGCATGATTCATGTTCAGGATTTTTTTCACAATCTACTTCAGTAGGATCATTAGGATCAACATCTGGGATTTGATTACGATGACAACCTGACAAAACAAGTATTCCTAAAAATGCTAATAATAATATAATAGTTTTTGATACTTTAATCATTTTCATAACAACACTCCTCACATTTATTTCATTATACCATACTTTTAATTTTTTAGCCAGTATTTTATTATTTAATAATTATTTTTTAGCATATCTTGTTCTTCTTTAGTACTTTTTACTAAACTAACTCTAAACAAATCATCTTTATATAGATAAAAAGCTTCATCATTGTATAAATAATTACCTGGATTAATACCAATATACTCTTTTCCTATAGTACCAGAATTCTTTCCTATCAATTTAACCAAAAATAAACTATCAATAAAACTATGAAGTATTTCTTCCCCACTATAATGAGCAACAAAATAATATCCACATTGTTTACCTATTTGTAATAAATAAAGTATAATTTCTAAGTCTTTTTTATTTTGCATAAAACATTCAAAATTTAAAATAAAAATAAACTTTAATGGCAAATCATCTTTACATTTTTGATTATATTCAGCAAGATCGTTACAATTATTACTATTTAATAATTCTAGTCTTTTTTCTATCTCTTTTTTTAAATTAATAAGCTCTAGTGATACATCTTTATAATAGTATTCACATTTTTCATAATTTTTATAAGTATTATTTAGATCAAACAACATGAACTCATAGTTTATTTTAATTAATTTAATCATTAAGATTAATATATAACTATCAATTACACTTATGACCAATTCCATATTTTTTTCAATAATCAATATATTATGTTTTTCAATAAAATTAATTTCTACTAATTCATTATTAGTATCTATTCCAATCGGTAATTTTAAATTATTCATATAATTTTTCTGCATAGTAAACATTGTTTGAATAAAAGGTGGATTGCTATCAACATTATCTACTTCTATTTTTATTTTAGGGCTATCAAGATCTTTTGTTATTAAAAATCTTTCAGTTAAGATTGATTTTAATTTCATGTAAAGTTTATCTAAGTTAATATTAACAACTGTATCTATTTTAAATGTTGTTATATGTTCTGAAACTACATAAGTAATGCTTTGATAAAAAATATTCATATTATTTAATACACTAGCAATCGTTTTTTTTAATCCTACGGCATGTTTTTCTTCTGTTATAATATAATTTTGTCGTACAGGATTACTCAAACTATCAATGGTAATTTTCTTTTTTCTCGTTTTCTTTTTTTCTTTTTCTACTTCCAATGGTTCAACATTATTTTTAACTTTAATGCCATATTTAAGAGTTTTTCCAAAACGTGAAAAGATAATTAAAAATTTAGAAAAAACTTTTTTAAATAAATTAAGTGATTCACCAATTGTTTTATTAAAACTAAATGATATACCGACAAGACTAATAAATAAGACAATAACAATTGTTCCCACACTAGAAAAAAGCGTATAAAATAAATAGAAAAAAAGCATTCCTATTACTCCACCACCAACAATCATTCCTTCTTGATAATTTTTAAAATAATCCAAATATAAACTGAATGTCATTTTTAAATAGCTTGTCCCGAATTGACTAACATAATTATGCATCGGAAAATGTGAAATAGTTAAAATACCAACCATTAAGAGAATAATTCCTACTGAACGCATATTTTTTAAATTTAGAGGTTGGTGTTTAAATAAACAATAAATACCAAATAATAATAAGGCTAATAAAAATGCAAAATACCAGTCCCCAAATACTATTCTAAAAGCCATCATTATATAATATCCAACAATTCCTAATCTAGCTAAAGCCAATAACGATATCAAAATTGTTGATATGCCAATTAATTCATAATAAAATGTTAAATCTCTTTTTCCTTGTTCTAAAGTCATTTTCTTTTCTTTTGCCATAACATACTCCTAAACAAATAATATTGTATGCCTTTACTATTAAAAAAAATGTTACTTTATGAATATATAAAAAATAATCATAACAAATTTTAAAAATTTGTTAGATTAATTCGCCTACC